>NZ_JBFUIU010000828.1:0-3798 GCF_056401695.1 Variovorax sp. P4_D9 | reverse complement strand
ACAGAGCAAAAACTGCTGCGCAGTTTCTTGATCTGTCCCGCAAGGTCTCAGGAAGTGCCGGCGGCCGCGGCTTCGAGCAGGTTGATCTTCTTCGGGATCAGCCCGAGCGCGAGGAAGGTGTCGGCGATCTGCTGCTGCTCGCCGAGGATCGCCTTGGTTATCGGCCCGGTGCCGAACTGGGTGCGCGACACCGACAGTTCGACCACCGGCTGCGGCAGGCCCCACAGGCCCGCGAGTTCGGCCGCGAAGGCAGCGCGGTTGGCCTGGGCCCATTGGTCGACCTTGTCGAGCTCCTCGATCAGGACCTTGATCACGTCGGCGTTCCTGCTCGCATAGTCGAGCGACGAGAAATAGAAGCCCCGGTTGCCCACCACGCCGGTGGCGTCGGCAAGAAGCCGGGCGTCAAGCGTCTTCTGCGCCGCGGCCAGGAACGGGTCCCAGATCACCCAGGCGTCGATCGAGCCCTTCTCGAAAGCCGCGCGCGCATCGGCCGGCGGCAAAAAGACGACGTTGACATCGCCGTAGGCGAGGCCGTTCTTCTCGAGCAGCTTGACCAGGAAGTAATGAACGTTGCTGCCCTTGTTGAGCGCGACCTTCCTGCCCTTCAAGTCCTTGACCGACTGGATCGTCGAGGCCTTCGGCACCAGCACCGCCTCGGACTGCGGGCGGGGCACGGTCGCCACCACGTAAGCCAGCGGCGCCCCTGCCGCCTGCGCGAAGATCGGCGGCGCTTCGCCGACGTCGCCGAAGTCGATCGAGCCGACGTTGAGCGCCTCGAGCTGCACTGGCCCGGCCGTGAACTCGGTCCACTTGACGCCGACGCCCAGCGGTGCAAGGCGCTTCTCGAGCGTGCCGCGGCCCTTGAGCAGGCTCAGGTTGCCCTTCTGGTTGCCGATGCGCAGCGTGCGCACCGGGGCTTGGGCGAATGCGGAAAGCGTCGGCAGCGCCAGCGCAGCGGCGCTGACTTGAAGAAGTCGTCGACGAATCGATGAATGCGGGTTCATGGTGATGATTTCTTTCGGGCAAAGGAAGTCCGGCGCCGCAAAGGCGGCGTTTCGAATCGGGAACGGGGTTCTTGAAGAAAGGCGGTGCCGCGACGGACGCCAGGCGGCTCAGACGCTACATCGCACGCGCGAGAACTCGACCGCCTCGAAGCCCCAGACCGGCGCCAGCCTGAGGCCTTCGCTGGCCAGCGTCTCGACCGCATCGTCGAGCCGCTGCGCCAGGTCGGACTGCAACTGGTAGGCGCCTTCGGGCTGCAGCGTGACCTGGCCGTCGGTCGCATAGACGCCCGGCAGGATATGTCGCGCCGCCAGCGATTGCAGCACCGGACGCAGCGCATAGTCGAGCGCCAGCATGTGGTGCGGACTACCGCCGGTGGCCAGCGGCAGCACGGTCTTCCCCTTGAGCGCCGACTGCGGCAGCAGGTCGAGGAAGACCTTCAGCACGCCGCTGTAGGCGGCCTTGTAGACCGGCGTGGCGATCACGACGACGTCGGCGCGCTGCAGCTGCTCGACCGCATGCTGCACCGACGGGTGCGAGGCTTCGCCGAGCAGCAGGGCATGCGCCGCCAGTTCGCGGATCGCGAGCCGCTCGACCGGCACCGCGCGCGCGGCGAGCCGCGCCGCCACCGCATCGAGCAGCACCGCCGAACGCGAGGGCGCGGAAGGACTGCCGGCAATCAGGAGAACGGACATCGTTGACCTTGCCTGCTGTTACTTCAGCTTCGCCAGGTAGATCTGGTCGAAGGAGCCGCCATCGGCGAAGTGCGCCTTGTCGGCCTTGGCCCAGCCGCCAAAGGCGTCGTCGATCGTGAACAGCGTCAGCTTGGGGAACTGGCTGGCGAACTTGGCCTTGGCCTTGTCGGAGGTCGGGCGGTAGTAGTTGCGGCCCGCCACGTCCTGGCCTTCGTCGGAGTACAGGTACTTGAGGTATTCCTCGGCCACGGCGCGCGTGCCCTTCTTGTCGACCACCTTGTCGACCACGGTCACGGTGGGCTCGGCCAGGATGCTGATCGAAGGCACRACGATGTCGAACTTGTCGGGGCCRAATTCCTTCAGCGCCAGGAAGGCCTCGTTCTCCCAGGCCAGGAGGACGTCGCCGACGCCGCGCTGGACGAAGGTGATGGTCGAGCCGCGGGCGCCGGCGTCGAGCACCGGCACGTTCCGATAGAGCTTGCCGACGAATTCCTTGGCCTTGTCGTCGCCGCCGTACTTGCGCTTGGCGAATTCCCAGGCCGCCAGGTAGTTCCAGCGGGCGCCGCCCGAGGTCTTGGGGTTCGGCGTGATCACCTGCACGCCGGGCTTGACCAGGTCGTCCCAGTCCTTCAGGCCCTTGGGATTGCCCTTCTTCACGAGGAAGACGATGGTCGAGGTGTAGGGGGCCGAGTTGTGCGGCAGCCGCTTCTGCCAGTCGGGCTTGACCAGGCCGCCATGGGTGACGAGGGCATCCGTGTCGCCGGCCAGCGCCAGGGTCGCGACATCGGCGTCGATGCCGTCGATGATTGAGCGCGCCTGCTTGCCTGAGCCGCCGTGCGATTGCTTGATCGTCACGTCCTGACCGGTCTTGGCCTTCCAGTACTTGGCGAAGACCTGGTTGTAGTCGACGTAGAGCTCGCGCGTCGGGTCGTAGGAAACGTTGAGCAAAGTCACGCCTTGGGCAAACGACGGCATTGCCGTCAGGGCGATGCTGGCTGCGGCGGCGGCGCCGAGAGAAAGCTTGATAAAGTCGCGACGGAGGCTCATGGTCTTGTGCTCGTAATGGGCATAACGCTGAAGCCACGTATTCTGGATACGGCATATGGAATCGGGAACAACTGAGTTCTCACTTCCAAATAACGAAATCAACTAAGACACCCAAAGGCACCCAAATGGCACGCATGGTCCAGTGCATCAAGCTCGGCAAAGAGGCCGAAGGCCTCGACTTCCCGCCCTACCCCGGCGAACTCGGCAAGCGCCTGTGGGAGAACGTCAGCAAGGAGGCCTGGGCCGCCTGGCTCAAGCAGCAGACGATGCTGGTCAACGAGAACCGCCTCAACCTCGCCGATGCGCGGGCCCGCCAATACCTGGCGCGGCAGATGGAAAAGCACTTCTTCGGCGAGGGCGCCGACGTCGCGCAAGGCTACGTGCCGCCGCCCGCATCCTGAGTTCCGGGTTCTCGCGCGCCATGGCCGAGCCCGTCGACTGGCGCGCCGACGGCATTCCGCGCAGTGCGCGCTTCGATGACATCTACCACTCCGAATGCGGCGCGCCAGCCCAGGCGCGCCACGTGTTCCTGGGCGGCTGCGGCCTGCCCGCCGCCTGGGCCGGCCAGCCGCAATGGCGGATTCTCGAAACCGGATTCGGTTTCGGCCTCAATTTCCTGACAGCCTGGCGCGCCTGGCGCGAGGATCCGCAGCGGCCGCGCCTGCTGCATGTGGTCTCGATCGAGGCTTTTCCGGTGGCGCGCGACGATCTGCTGCGCGCCGCCGGCGCCTATCCTGAACTGCTTCCCCTGGCCCAGATGCTGGCGGCGCAGTGGCACGGCCTGCTGCCGGGCTTTCATCGCCTCGCTTTCGATCAGGGACACGTGCTGCTCACGCTCTGCATCGGCGACGTGCAGGCGATGCTGCGCGCCCAGCGCTTCGAGGCCGACAGCATCTTTTTGGACGGCTTCAGCCCGCAGCGCAATCCGGCCATGTGGTCGCCCGACACGCTCAAGGCCGTGTCGCGCTTCGCCCGCCGCGGCACCCGCGTCGCCACCTGGACGATCGCGCGTGCCGTCTGCGATGCGCTGGCGCAGAACGGCTTCCAGCTGACC
>NZ_JBFUIU010000827.1:0-3814 GCF_056401695.1 Variovorax sp. P4_D9 | reverse complement strand
CCCAGGGCCAGCTGAGCATGCACATCCTGCCGGGCTACGCACCCGACCTGAACCCGGACGAGTTGGTGTGGAGTCATGTCAAGCGCACTGGTGTGGCTCGCAATCCCTTGCGAGCCGGCGAGAAACTCGAAATCCGAGTCGACCAGCAACTGCGCGACATGCAGAAGAATCGCCGGCTGGTTCGATCATTCTTCGAAGCGCCTTCTGTCTCCTATATTTCTGACTGCTGAGTATATGGACGCCTCCCGTGCAACAAGCGAGTTCTTGAAGCTCTGATTCGGCGGTAACGACTGCGGTCTTATATCCGGCCTGTTCGTGCAGATCGGACCGAGGTCCGCCGCCGCTGATGGTCATTCGCGAGGTCGGGTCTCATCTCCTTTGGCGGGCTTCGCACGATGCTTGCCCAGACGGAAATCCAGATTGTCCCGATCCGCGGTCCGACCGCTTCACCATCACTTCATCGACTCGACTCACGCACTCTTCGTGGCTTCCGTTCCTATGGTCAATGTCTCACGTTGTTGATCTAAGCCGCCTGCGCGTGCGCGCCGCAGCCACTTGGTGGAGTGCTCTTCCACTCCGGTCGATACGCTCGCCCGTGCGCCACCAGCGCCCAGGCCGTGCGAGCCATCTTGTTCGCTAACGCCACCACCGCCACGTTCAGCGGCCGGCGTCGCAGCAATTCTTCGAGCCATGCGGGCTTGACCCTCACGTGCGTGATCACTGCACGTGCGCCATGGATGAGCAATGTCCGCAGGTAGGGGTCCCCACGCTTGCTCAGGTGTCCGACGCGCGTCTTGCCGCCTGTTCCGCTGTGCGCCGGAACCAGTCCAAGGCTGGCCGAGAACTCTCGCCCTGAGCGCCACCCACTGGCGTCACCCAGCGTGGCGGCAAGCGCTGTCGCACCGAGCACGCCGATGCCCGGCACTTCGCGCAGCCTGCGCTCCGTGCCAAGCTGGCGTTGCTGCTCGGCGATCTCGGCGTCGAGCTGATCGATGCGGCGCTCGACGTCCTTGAGCGCTTCGAGCTGCAGGTCAACCAGCCGACGCATCAGTTGTGACAGTTGGTCGTCGATCTCATCCCGCTTGGCACCTATCGTCTTGAGGCCGGCCTTCTTGCCGCCTAGCAGCGAGACACCGAACTCGTACAACAAGCTTCGCACCATGTTGATCGTGGCCGTGCGCACGCTCACCCAGTGCGAGCGCGCTCGGTGTAGCGACATCATCGCCTGCTGGGCGACGGTCTTGATCGGGGCACGACGAATGTACCGACTGCTGCGCCGCTAACCAGATCGCCCGTGCATCGGCAGCGTCATTCTTGTTGCTGCGCACAAACGCGCGAACCTGTCGCGCCGGCAGCAACTCGACCTGGTGTCCGAGTCCGCCGAGTACGCGCGCCCAATGGTGCGCACTGCCGCACGCCTCCATCACCACGCGCGCTGGCTGCAGCTGCGCGAAGAATCCGCCCAGCTTGCCTCGAGGGAGCTTCTTGCGCCCGATCTCGCCTGTCTCGCCATCAACCCAGTGAAGCTGTATCACGTTCTTTGCAATGTCCAAGCCATACGTCGTACGATTCATTTCGGGGCCTCCGTCTGAGAGTGGTTGCTACGTCGAACCTCCACTCTGGCACTTGATGCCGTCGACTGCGAGGCCCCCTCCTTCATCAGCGGAATTCCCAACCTTCGCAGTCCTTTAGCGGGAGGGAGGCGTCTATACCATCTCCTTTGGCAAGAAGTTAAGGAAATCCCGTTTTAGCTAAACGGGTCTCGCTCGGGTTGTCCCACATAGCATCTAGGACGATCGCAGCAGGTAGCTGTCGGTAGTGACTGGCAGGGGCTCGCCGTGGCGCGGAACGCTGCGTGGTGGATGTCGGCTCCCGAGGTATCCGGGGCCAGCCGGCCCTGCAGCTGCTCGAAATACATGTTCAGGTGCGCAGCGACAACGGCAGCACGTCCAGCGTCCGCAGCGTGTTCACCGGCCGCCAGCGCGCCGGGCCCGCCGGCTCGATCGCGCTCACTCGGCGGATCAGGGCACCCAGGATGCTTTCGGCTTCCAGCCGGGCGATCATCTGTCCGATGCACGCATGCACGCCGACGCCGAAGGCGCGGTGCACGCCAGTGGTCGCGCGGGTGACGTCGAAGCGGTCCGGGTCGGTCCACTGGCGTGGGTCGCGGTTGGCCGCGCCGATCTGGTAGCCCACCTTGGTGTCGGCGCGCAGCCGCACGCCGCCCAGCTCCACCTCGCCGACGGTGATGCGAAACATGATCTGCGCCGGCGACTCCAGCCGCAGCGCCTCCTCGAAGGCGCCCTTGATCAGCGCCGGATTGGCCTTCACCAGCGCGAACTGGTCGGGGTTCTCCGCCAGCAGCTTGAGGGTGGAGCCGATGCCGGCCATCGTGGTGTCGACCCCGGCGCGGAAGAAGGTCCGCACGTGGAACGGTGCGGTGCCCTTGTCGAAATCGCCGGCGTCCTCTGCCTGGTAGATCTTCTCGCCGAAGYCGCCCGGCAGCATGTACTCGCGGCCCAGCACCTTCGCGTACCAGTCCATGATCGGCGCCGCGCGTTCCAGCGCGGCGGCGGTGCGAGCGTTGTTGGGCCCGATCTGGTTGAAGTTCAGCTCGCCGGTCATCTTGATCCGGTCCGGCGGCACGTCGACGCCCAGCACGGAGGGAAACACGTCCAGCACGAAGGCCTCGGAGATGTCGGCGACGCCGTCGACGCGGCCCTTGGCCACCACCTGGTCGGCGATCTCCTCGGCACGGGCGGCGAATTTTTCCTTCCAGGTCTTCACCACCAGGGGCGACAGGACCTTCTGCAGCGCGGCGCGCACCCGCGTGTGGTCGGGCGGGTCGATCTCGGTGATCGGGCTGCGGGGACGCCAGGCGCCTGGCTTGCGGATGTCGGCCAGGCCCACGCCGCCGGTGGTAGAGAAGCGCGCGGAGTCGCTGGCGACGATGCCGGCTTCCACATGGCGGACGACCGAGTAGTAGTTGTGCGGCGCGACGAACACCGCCGGCGCCATTTCGCGCATGCGCGCGAACAGCGGATATGGATCGGCGATGTTGGCGTCGGAGAAGGGGTCCTCGTCCAGGACCGGGGCTTCGGGGGCGAGTACGGCGCTCATGGCATCACTCCGCGCTGGGCAGCACACGGACTTTGACGTCGCTGATGCGCCAGCCCACGGGCGTGCGGTGGAAGCGCACGTCGTACTTGGCGAACATCGCGAGCTTGCCGGGGCCGTCGCRCCAGTCGGTGATCAGTGCGCGGGCATGGCCCATGGCGTCGTCGGCGCCGGCGCCCGGCACCACGTAGAAGTCGGTCATCTGGTGGTGCATGCGCTGCTTGAACTTCTTCTTCATCACGTCTTCCATCAGCGCCAGCAGCTTGTCGTGGCCCTGGATGGTTTCCGGCGGCAGGCCGGAGCCGCCCTGCGAGGCCGGCGGCGAGTTCAGGCGGGTCCAGGTCGCGTCCTCGGTGAACAGCTGGACGAAGTTGGGATCGCCGGCGTCGGCCAGGTGGCCGTAGCGGGCGAACACCGAACGGATCTCGAGTTCGTCTTCGACGGGCAGGTGGGGAAAGCGGTGCATGGGAAGTCCTCGGGGTTTACCGGGCCACCATCAGTTTGCGCAGCGCGCGGAACGAGGTGTTGGGGGTATACGGATAGTCCTGGCCGGGTACCACGGTCAGGCCGGGCAGGTGGCGGGCCACGCTTTCCAGCATTGCCTCCACTTCTAGCCGGGCCAGCGGCGCGCCCAGGCAGAAGTGGGCGCCGGTGCCGAAGGTGACGTGCTGCATCACGTTGCGGCGGCCCGGCAGGA
>NZ_JBFUIU010000826.1:0-3817 GCF_056401695.1 Variovorax sp. P4_D9 | reverse complement strand
GAGTTGAACCTGCGTGAAAGGGGCCGCGATGCACGTGACCGTGAACGCCCACGATCCAAGCCCCGAAGCCAGACGCCTCTGCATCGAGCACCACGGTTTAGAGTCATCGTGTGCGGGGTTCAACTTCGAGCGTACCTATGGCGAGCGAGCGTGCGGCCGGCTTCATCCACGTGCACCACCGGACGCCGATCTCTCTGCAAGAGGGCGAGCGTCATGTGGACCCGGTCCGAGACCTTCGTGAATGCACCGCATCGACCTAGCTTAGCTACAGACGCGGACGTTGTTGAGGGTGGTGTCGATCATCAGCGCCTCCAGAATGCCCACCAGGGTGCGCGGCGTCCGATAGGCGCACGCAGGTCCGCACCCAGTGTGCTCAACGCTCCACTGCGCCTACGCAGCTCGCGCTCCAACACGTGCGCCCGCCCGTTCGCATCGTGCTCGCCGTGCAGCGCGCGGCGGCGCCACTCTGCCGCCTGCGCGGCAAGCGCGTCATCGGTGAGTTCTTCGGGCGGCTGAATCATGTCTACGCCCTGACCGTCTTACTTCGGCTCCAGCATCATGGTTTGGGCGAACGGCTGGTCGCCCTTTGCCTTGGCTTCTGCAGCCTGGCGTTGGATGAAGGTCCTGGCCTCCTCTGCGCTCATCCCCTCCTTCTTGAGTTTGAGGAGGATGCTCGCGAACCGCGTGAGCGTCTCGTCGCTCACCGACATGAAGGCCTTCGCGTGTTGGTTCCTGATATTCATCATGAGTTACCCGGGGCGGTGCACTTGGTGTAGATAATAGTGCCATGGCAAACAATAATTGCCAACCTAAAAGGCCCTCAGTCCAAGACCAGCGCACACTCGGATAGTGTGGCCTCGGGACCAGCCATTGCGACCGGGAGAAGAAAAGCGGTAGGCTGACACGGAAGCCTTTGCGTACAAACCGAGCGCGCTTGTGGTCGTTCTCGCACAACCCATTGTTCCGAGATCGGGTTCTGCCTTCGTCCATTATTCGCGACGTGCAGGATGGGGGCTCGAACAGAATCAAGTCCCAACCCGCCCGCGCAACAGGGTCAACTTCAACTTCAGTCCAGGTGATACGTCTGGCCTGACACGCCGACATATTCCGGCCGAGGCAAGGGCGTCCACTGAAGTCCTGGCCGTAGCGGAAGTCCTCGAAGTTGAAGGAGTTCGAGAAATGGGTCGTGAACGCTGAGTTGACGAACAACACCTTTTCACCCGTCTCCGGATGGGTAAGCACCACCGCGGCGGGGTTCTTCACAGCCATGGCGAGACGGTCTTGGGTCGGCATCTGGGCGCCAGGTGTGTTCGGCACTGTGCTTGGCGTACAAGCCATCGATCCGTTGGTTGATGGTGGGGGGCAGGTTGTCATAGGCCATCACCATGTTGGACCACATGGTGTCGCCGCCGGTCTCTGGACCCCGCAGGGCCCCGTTCGGGGTTTGAAAGCCCTCTCCTTTCAGGTCGATGAACCTCCGGTCGCGCCGGCTGCACCCCACAGGTTGTTCTCGCGCCAGATGTTTTCCTTGCGCCAGTGGTCCGGCAAGCCTTGCCCGGTGGCCCGGATCACCCGCTTGAGCAGCAGCTTGAGCAGCCTCGCCTCGTTGAAGTCGACCTCGCCCGCCGCGTCGGCCTCGGCGGACTTGCCGGCCGCCATCAACTCGATCGCATAACGACGCCCGGCCTCGGTGAAGCGGACCCGCTCGCCGCCTTCGACGAAGATCAGTTTGCGTGCGGCGAGGGTGGCGAAATGCTCGTCGCCGACGCGGTGGCCGGTGAAATCGACCAGGCGGCTCAGCTCGGTCACGCTGCGTCCTTCGCCCGCGCTCAACGCCGACAGGATGTTGTAGTGAATGTCGTCGAGCCCCTGCCGTTCCAACTCGGCACGCAGAGGCATCAGCATCTGGTAGTAGGCGCGGCCGAGCAGGAAGCCGAGCCACTCGTCGCCGAAGCTCGAGCTGACGTCCTCGACTTCTTCCGCCTTCTTCTTCATCAGCAGGCCGTAGTTGCCGCCGTGGAAGACCAGCGGCGCGCGGCCGAAGCTGTCGAACGCCACCACCTCGCCGACCAAGATCACGTGGTCGCCGCCGTCGTGGCGATACGACGTGCGGCATTCGAATCGCGCCGAGCAACCGGCGAGCAGCGGCACGTCACCGTGGCCGCGTTCGACGGCAAGGCCGGCGAAGCGGTCGATGCCGCGCGCGGCGAACTGGTTCGAGACATGCTCCTGGTCCGACGCCAGGATATGAACCGCAAAGTGCTCGGCGGCCATAAACGCCGCAGCGGTCGACGACTTACGGGCCAGGCTCCAGAGCACCATCGGCGGATCGAGCGAGACCGAATTGAAGCTATTGGCCGTCAGGCCGACATCTTCGCCCTCCAAGCCACGCGTGGTGACCACCGTGACGCCGGTGGTGAACGAGCCCAGTGCATTGCGGAACTGCTTGGAATCGATGGTCGTAGTGTTCGTCATGGCGTCCTCCGCATCCAGCCGATCTGCTCGCCGAAGTTGCGGTTCCAGGCTTTCAGGGCATCGATCACTGCCTGCTTGTCCCCAAAGCGGGCGTCAATGTGCCAACGCGTAACGATCACGGTGCTCTCCTTTCGGGCTTCGGGAGTCCAGACTGGCGCGCCGTGTCAGACGTCGCCGGCCAGGACCTCAACATACTCCGATTCGATGACCTTCCTGCCGCCTCCCGTGCCCGGTCCACTGCGCCAAGGACAGCCGGCTACGCAACTCGGCGGCCAACTCCACGCCCGTTGCACCGGCCCCGATGATGGCTACCTGCAGCTGTTCAGGTCGAAGTGCGGTGCTCTTTGCGCGCGAGCGCATGCATGCATTGACGAGCCGGCGGTGAAATTGCACCGCCTTCGCGGGCGTCTCCAGCCGCCGCAATACACTCTGCTTCTGGGGCCCAAGAGAAGTCATCCAGGAACAAGTGCTCCAGCTTCCCATGTCGACGGTGCGCAGGCATGCAACTCATTCGCGGGCGCCTGTGCCGAGCCATCCAGATCATCGGCTGCAGCGGCCTACCTCGTCGACCTTGCACGCTTCGGCGACAGCCTGGCCTCCACGACCCCCGTGATCATGGCGTCCACGTCGCCGGCCAGCAGCCCCTGAAGGGTTTCAGCGGGAAGCTGCAAGCTCCGGGTCAGGCAGCTGCATCATGTTTGCGTTCATGGGGGTTCCTCTTGCCAGCGGGTGGACACGAACCGGCCGGTCACGGCCGCGTCGATGAGATCGGGAACCGCACCGAAGTGCCAGCCTTGCCCGAAGCCGCCGCCGAGCTTGACGTACTTGAAGCTGTTCGTCGCGATGTTGAGGTCGTGACTCCAGGTGCGCACCGGGTTCATGCCCATGCACGTGGAGTGGTAGATCTTTCCGCCGGCGTCTTCGATCATCTTGGCCTCGCCGTTGTCTCTGGCCATGTGGTACGACGGCGTGTCGGTCTGCACCCACATGTGCACGTTCGGGCTCACCTTCCGGCCTTCGATCAGGCGGGCGATCTGGCGAACCTCGTGGTACGTCAAGTGCGGGCAGCCGAAGACGACGATGTCCACCTTGTCGCTCTTGGCCGAGTCGAGCTTGCGGTAGTACTCCCGCACGTCGTCCAGCGTCACGATGTGCTTCTCGACGTTCGCTGGGACCTTGCCGCCGAACGCGGCTTCCAGCGTGCGCGACTCGGGCAGGGCCGAGCCGATGATGTGCAGCATCGGGTCGTTCATTCCCGCGGAGACGCAACCCGACAGGCACTTGCCGGCCGTCGGGCTCAAGAGCGGCGGCATGTTGACGACGGCCGGGATGCGGTTGCCGC
>NZ_JBFUIU010000825.1:0-3819 GCF_056401695.1 Variovorax sp. P4_D9 | reverse complement strand
GCGCAGGCCAGCGGCTTGCGCACGGTGGCGGAGGCTTTTGCCGACCGTGCCTACACGCCTCAAGGCACGCTGGTCTCGCGGCGCGAGAAGGGCGCTGTGCTGCACGATGCGCACGAGGTGGCGGCGCGCATGCTGCGACTGGCGACGGAGGGTGTTGTTACGGCCATCGACGGCAGCACGGTGCGCATCGAGGCCGATTCGCTCTGCGTGCACGGGGACAGCCCCGGCGCAGTCCAGATGGCGCGGGAAGTGCGCGCGATGCTCGAGCGCTCGGGCGTGAGAGTGCAGTCCTTTGTCGATGCGGTGCCCTCGGAGGCACTTCAATGATGCGCTTTCTGCCGGTCAACCTCGATGCCTTGCTGGTCGAACTCGACGATCTGCCGCAGACCCTGGCGCTCCTTGCTTCACTGCAGACCGACCCCATCGACGGCATCGAAGAGTTGGTGCCGGCCGCGCGCACGCTGCTGGTTCGCTATCGCCCCGCGAAGGTATCGCACGCGGCGCTGCTCRAGCGCATCGGCGCGCGCAGCCTCACGGCGCAGGTCGAACGCACTGGCACGCTGATCGAGATCCCCGTCGACTACATTGGTGAAGACCTCGACGAGGTCGCGCAGATGCTGGGCATTTCGCGTGACGAGGTGATCCGTCGTCACACGGGCAGCGAGTACACCGTTGCCTTCACCGGCTTTGCACCGGGCTTTGCCTACCTGAGCGGCGGCGACTCGGGACTGAACGTGCCGCGCCGCACCACACCGCGCACGCGCATCCCGGCCGGTGCCGTGGGGCTGGCAGGGCCCTTCAGCGGCGTCTATCCGCAGGCCAGCCCGGGCGGCTGGCAGATCATTGGCGTGACGGCTACGCCGATGTGGGACCTGGGGCGCGAGGTGCCGGCTTTGCTGCAACCGGGATTCCGCGTTCGCTTCACTGACATGGCCGGTCGACCTGCGGGGCCGTCGCCCGCATTGGCGCCCCAGCCGGCCGCAGCATCCATCGCCGTCGATCCCCATGGCGCCGCGCTGGAGATTCGCAGCACCGGCTTGCAGGCCCTGTTCCAGGACACGGGCCGCCCCGGTCAGGCGGGGCAGGGCGTGTCGGCTTCGGGTGCGGTGGACCAGGGGGCATTGCGCGCGGCCAACAGGCTGGTCGGCAACACCAGTGATGCGGCCTGCGTGGAGATCGTCTACGGCGGCTTCCAGTGCGTCTGCCGCGGCGAGGCCGTGGTGGCCTTCACCGGCGCCGATGCGCCCATCGTCATCACCACTGTCGGTGGTACGACCTGGTCCGCGCCTGGCTACCACGCGATCGCCCTGTCGGACGGCGACAGCCTCATGCTGGGCTCGCCGCGCGCGGGCATTCGCTCRTATCTCGCGGTGCGCGGCGGCTTCGACATCGCGCCGGTGCTCGGCAGTTGCTCGACCGACACGCTGGCCCGCGTCGGCCCCGCACCCATCGCGGCCGGTGATGTGTTGCCGGTACGTTCGGTGGTGCGCGGTGCCATCGTGGGTCTGCACGAGCAGCCTCCCGCCGATCTGCCCACGACGGAGCAGATCGTCACGCTCGACGCGGTGATGGGCCCGCGCACTGACTGGTTCACGCCCGAGGCGGTGGCGCTGCTGTCCAGCCAGGTGTGGAAGGTCACGCCGCAGTCCAACCGCGTCGGCCTGCGCTTGGCCGGCGAAGAGCCATTGACCCGCGCCAACGCAGCCGAGTTGCCCAGCGAAGGGACAGCCCTCGGCGCCTTGCAGGTGCCGCCGAGCGGGCAGCCCGTGCTGTTCATGGCAGACCACCCGCTCACGGGCGGCTACCCGGTGATTGGCGCCGTTGCCAGCTACCACCTCGACCTCGCGGGGCAGATTCCCATCGGCGCCAGCCTGCGCTTCAACCCCATCCACCCATTCGGTACCCCATGAAAAAAGTCCTGATTGCCAATCGCGGCGAGATCGCCGTGCGCATCGTGCGCGCCTGCGCCGATTACGGCGTGAAGTCGGTCGCCGTGTATGCCGACGCCGACCTGGACGCGTTGCACGTGCGCATGGCCGATGAGGCCTATGGCCTGGACGGCCAGCGCCCCGCCGACACCTACCTGAACATCGACAAGCTATTGGCCGTGGCCGCGCGCAGCGGCGCCGACGCTGTGCACCCGGGCTACGGCTTCCTGTCGGAGAACGCAGGCTTTGCGCGCGCCGTCATCGCGGCCGGTCTCGCCTGGATCGGCCCGCCGCCAGAGGCCATCGATGCGCTGGGGGACAAGGTGCAGGCGCGCAAGATCGCGCTGGAGGTCGGGGCGCCGCTGGTCGCGGGCACGCCCGGGCCGGTGAACGACGCGCGGGAAGTGCTCGCCTTCGCCGAACAGCACGGTCTGCCCATCGCCATCAAGGCCGCCTTCGGTGGAGGAGGGCGTGGTCTCAAGGTGGCCTGGCGCATGGACGAGGTGGCCGACCTTTACGAATCGGCGGTGCGCGAGGCCGTAACCGCCTTCGGCCGCGGCGAGTGTTTTGTGGAGCAGTTTCTCGACCGGCCGCGCCACATCGAGGCGCAGGTGATCGCCGACACCCACGGCCACGTGGTGGTGCTCGGCACGCGCGACTGCTCGCTGCAGCGGCGCAACCAGAAGCTGGTCGAAGAGGCGCCCGCGCCCTTCCTGACCGACGAGCAGCGCGCGCGCATCCACCAGTCGGCGCGCGACGTGTGCGCCAGGGCCGGCTATGTCGGCGCCGGGACCGTGGAGTTCTTGCTCAGCGGCACGGGCGCGATCTCGTTCCTCGAGGTCAACACCCGCCTGCAGGTTGAGCACCCCGTGACCGAGGAAACCTCGGGCATCGACCTGGTGGTGGAGCAACTTCGCGTGGCCGATGGCCTGCCGCTGTCGATTACCGACACACCGGTGCCGCGTGGCCACGCCTTCGAGTTTCGCATCAACGCCGAAGACGTGGGCCGCGGCTTTCTGCCGACGCCCGGCCAGGTGCGCCTGTTCGAGGCGCCTTCGGGCCCGGGCGTGCGCGTGGACACCGGCGTGCTGTCGGGTTCCGTGGTGCCCGGCACTTTCGACTCGCTGATGGCCAAGCTCATCGTCACCGGCGCAACGCGCGCGCAGGCCATTGCCCGCGCGCGGCGGGCGCTCAAGGAGTTCCGGATCGAGGGCGTGGCCTCGGTGCTGCCGTTCCACCGCGCGGTGATGGAGCAGCCGGACTTCACATCGGACGATGTGTTCAAGGTGCATACGCGCTGGATCGAGACCGACTTCGCCAACATCCTGGCCGCCACCGTGCGCAGCGAACTGCCCGCGCCCGATGCAGCCCTGGTGCGCACCGTGATCGAGATCGACGGGCGCCGCATGGCGCTTGGGCTCCCGACCGAACTCCTGCGCGGCTTGCAGGCCGTGACTGGCGGTGCTGCATCGCCAGCCGCGGCGCAAACACCGGTGGCCGCAGACCCCGCATCGGTTGCCGCACCGATCGCCGGAACGCTGCAATCGTGGAAGGTGGCCGACGGCGACACTGTCGCCCAGGGCGACGCCATCGCGACGATGGAGGCCATGAAGATGGAAATGCTGGTGCCGGCCCATCGCGCAGGGCGCATTGCGCTGAAGGCTGAGCAAGGGGCGTATCTGCTCGCGGGGGCAGCGGTTGCCGAGATCCATTGATCGACGGCGCCGGGAGCGGCCGAAGACGGAAGCCCACGGAAGAATCGTTGACGAGATCTCGATCAGGAGAGCATCCAGAAGTTGGGGTAATCGTATCTCCCATGAAAATTGATACGGTCGCTGCAAGAACCGAAGCACGACAAGCGCTTGCGAATCGCATACCGGGGTGATCGTAC
>NZ_JBFUIU010000824.1:0-3823 GCF_056401695.1 Variovorax sp. P4_D9 | reverse complement strand
CTTATAGATTCCTTATAGATGGCGTCCAGCAACTTGTTCTGGGATTAGGGCTTCTGCAAAAAATCGACTGCGCCATCTTTGATAGCCTGCACTGCTGTCGGAATGTCGACGCTACCGCTCACGGACACAATCGGCATGTGGACGCCAATCTCGAGCAAGTGCTCCAGTGCTCCTGCAGCGCACGCCCATCCATTCGGGGCAGGTCGAGGACCAGGCAACCGCGCCAAGTAGGGTCGAAGGCCGTCAGGAACTCGACCGCCGAACCGAAGACCGCGACAGCGAGTCCGGCCGCGCTGACGAGTTCGCGAACGGAGTCGCGACAAGCCTCGTCGTCGTAGATGACGAATACAGTGAGCCGTGCTCACGGGCTTTCCCACCTCAGGGGCCGTGCTGGTTGCCGTCGAAGCAATTTCCGTTTAGTTTGACGGCCCAGGCCATGGGCGTGGCCGTTTGCGCGTTTTGCGCATCCGTTCGATGAAAACGCGGCAGCAGCCTATTCCTGCAGGGCGGCGATCAATGGGCAAGTCACCCTCGCGCGGCTTGCGCAGCAGTCATCCACCAAGGCGGCAAGGGCTTTCTCAATTCGTTGCAGGTCGACCAGCCTCGCACGCACATCAGCGAGCTTTTGCTCCCCGATCTGACGCGCTTCGTCGCAATGCGCACCGTCGTCCAGCGTGAGCAACCCGGCGACCTCGTCGAGACTGAAGCCCAGGCTCTGCGCGGACTTGATGAAACGGACCCGAGCCACATCGGCCTTGCCGTAGCGCCGGATACCGCCGAAAGGCTTGTCCGGTTCCGGCAGCAGAGCCTTGCGCTGGTAGAACCGGATGGTCTCCACGGTGACGCCCGCCGCCTCGGCAAAGGCACCGATGCTAAGGGTGGCCGCCTGCCTTTTCATACCGCTTGACTCCGTACTTGAGTGCGGGCGTATTGTCGCCTCCTCAAGGAAAATCAGGAGTTGACACATGGGATGGATGACGCGTGTGTCCGACAAGGCTGGTGCGCTTGGCAGCGTTGCCTCCGCAGCCTCGTGCCCGGCCTGTTTTCCGGCGCTTGCCGGCCTGGGTTCGGCCATGGGCCTGGGCGTCTTCGCAGGGGATGAAGGCCTGTTCATCAATACGTTGCTGCCCTTGTTCGCGGCAGTCGCACTGGTCGCCAACGCGGTGGGCTGGTTCAGCCACCGCCAGTGGCATCGCAGCCTGCTGGGCGTGATCGGCCCGTCGATCGTGCTCGCGGCCGTGTTGCTGTTCTTCGGCCAGTGGTGGAGCACGGACCTGCTGTATGCGGGTCTGGCCTTCATGGTCGGCGTCTCGCTTTGGGATCTCTTGTCGCCGGCGAACAAGCGCTGCACCACGGATGATTGCGAGACCCRGCAGGTGCGCCCATGACGCAAAGGCAGAACTTGAGCCATGCCGTGGTTCTCGACTCGGTGCTTGACCTGCCCGCACTGCGGCCGTGCGAAGCGCGAGCAGATGCCTGTGGACGCCTGCCTGTTCTTCTACGAATGCGAGCGCTGCAAGACACTGCTGCGCCCGAATCCCGGCGATTGCTGCGTGTTCTGCTCATTCGGCTCGGTGAAGTGCCCGCCGGTCCAGGCGCGAACCGAATGCTGCGCGACTGCCCCCGCGCCGGGCTCTAGACGGCCAGCCCTCGGGAGGTGAACAGCCGGGGGCCGATCCAGCGCCCCACTGCGACAATGAGCGCTGCCGTTCCCAGATTCCAGATCAGGATCATGACGGTCGCGTCCAGGCTGTGAAAAATCGACATCGCTGTCGCACTGATCGCGGCCACGGCCAGGCTCCCTGTCAGCGAGACCGTGCTGACCCACAGCAGCGCCCCGTGGCGCAGCATGACAAACATGGCCAGCGTCAGCGGCAGGCTGGTCATCAGCACCGTGGCAAAACATCGTGCGGTTTCGCCGAGCTGGAAACCGTCGGGACCCACGTTGACCCAATTCACCAGGCATCCGTACCAGAGGGTGCTCATCCACACGAGCAGCGCGGGCACCGGCAGCAGCGCCCAACCGCGCGACCGGTCGGGCAGATTCAGCATGAATGAGGCGACGGCCGCCAGCGCGCCGGTCAGCAGCGAGGCGGACGTCCCGACTATGAAATCAACCTGCTTCAGCTGCTGAGCCAAGTCGGGGCGCACGCCGTGGCCCACGGCCAACAGCCCGAAGATCAGTGCCGGCAGCAGCAGCCACAGCGCCGCCCGCACCGCGGGCGGCGGTAGCCGACGCACTGGCCGGGCATCGGCCACCATAGCTTCGATGAGATCGCCTGTCTTGATCATGATGGACTACCAGATCCGTTGAGCAGCTTGCGCAGGTTCTTCAGGCCGCGGTGCGTCGCCACCTTCAGGGCCGCGATCGACATCCCGCTCGCGGCAGCAGCCTGACGCAGCGACATCTCCTGCAGTTTCATCAGCTTGATGGCATCGCGTTGCCCAGGCGGCAGGCGTTCCACCGCTTCGCGCACGGTCGCCATGTCGGCACTCTCCTCGGGTGGTTCGTTTCGAAGGCTGCCAAGGTTTCATGTTCGGGGGTCAATGGCGTCTCGTGCTCTCTCGCGCGGCCCTGTGCGCAATCGATCGACGATGCGCCGATGTGCGATCGCCACCAGCCAGGGGCCGAATGGGCGGCCGGGATCGTACGTGTGGCGAATGGAATGCACGGTGAGCAGGACATCCTGCACCGCGTCCTCGACGTCGCTGCGATTGCGATGCGCTTTCGCCGCCAGCGAACGCAGGTACGGCGTGATCTCGTCCAGCAGGCGCCGATAGGCCTCGCGCTCGCCCGCCTGGGCGCGCGCCATCAGGATGGACCAGTCGAACTCGCGCACCGCGGCCGGCGCGCCGTCTTCGCACTCCTCCTCGGACTGCGGCGACCCCGTCAACGACCCCGTCCGGGGGGCAAGGCGCAGCGCACGGTTCGGATCTTGGTTGCTGTTCACGGCATGAACGATAGCCCGCAACGAAACTTGTCGCGGTGACTATTTTTCTTTTTCTGCGCGTAACCTTTCTCCGCCCCGGGCGAACTTCCAGTTGTCGGTCTCATCCCGAGACCTCAATGCGAAAGGTGACATCATGACCCGTCAAGTGATTGCAGGCTCCGCCCTGTCCACCGCGCTCGGATTGGTATTGGCCGCATCGGGGATGGCGGCGCAGGCGCAAGGCATGGACATGAGCAAGGCGCCGCAGATCGTCAAGGACAACATGGCGCGCATGCAAAGCAACAAGCTCGAGAAATGCTACGGCATCAACGCCGTCGCCAAGAATGACTGCGCCGAGGGCGCGCACTCTTGTGCGGGTCAGTCCACGCAGGCGCGTGATCCCAAGTCCTTCGTGCTGTTGCCGGCCGGCGACTGCGGCAAGATCCAGGGCGGCAGCATGAAGGCGAGCTAGTGTCGGTGGCCGCAATGGGTGACGCTCGCAGCACGGTGCCTCCCGGCGCGGGGATCGGGCTGCGCTTCCAACACCACGAGGCGTTGCTCGACACACGGCCCGCGGTCGCATGGCTGGAGGCGCACACCGAGAACTACATGGGCGGTGGGCCCTCAATCCGTATGCTCGAGGCGATCCGACGCGACTACCCGGTGTCCCTGCACGGCGTGGGCCTGTCCCTGGGGAGTGCAGATGGGGTGGACGCCGCGCACCTCGAACGCATTCGAGATGTCGTACGCAGGATCGAGCCAGGACTCATATCCGAACACCTATCATGGAGCGTGGTCGGGGGCCACTACCTGGCCGACCTGTTGCCGCTGCCGATGACTGACGAAGCGCTGGATCTCGTCTGCCGCCATGTCGACCAGACCCAGGCCTATTT
>NZ_JBFUIU010000823.1:0-3840 GCF_056401695.1 Variovorax sp. P4_D9 | reverse complement strand
CGATATACATAGAATCCACGCCATGGATATCAAGGACGTCGACCTGAACCTGCTAGTGGMCTTCGCGGCGATGCTGGAGCACCGGAGCGTGACGCGGGCGGCGGAGTCGGTGGGCCTGAGCCAGCCGGCCATGAGCGCGGCGGTGGGGCGGCTTCGGCTGTTGTTCAACGATGCCCTGTTCGTCAAGACCTCGGCCGGCATGCAGCCGACGCCGCGCGCCAGCGAGCTGGCCGAGCCGGTTCGGCGCGTGGTCGAGGCAATCAAGGCCGAGATCCTGCCGATGCCGGCCTTCGACCCGCTCATCGCGGCCAAGCAGTTCTCGATCGTCACGCCCGACATCGCGGAGGTGCACTTCCTGCCGCGGATCCTGGCGCACTTCGCCGAGGCCGCGCCGCATTGCGCGCTGCGCACGCTGTCGATGGCGCGCCACGCGGCGGCCGAGGCGCTGGCCTCGGGCACCGCCGAACTGGCGATCGGCTATCTGCCGGATCTGCAGAAGGCGGGCTTCTTCCAGCAGCGGCTGTTTCGCAACGACTACGTGTGCATCGTGCGCAAGGCCCACCCGGTGATCGGCGAGCGGATCACGATGAAGACCTACCTGGCGGCCTCGCATGCGGTCGTGAGCCCCGACGGCCGGGAGCATCTGCTCGAGCAGACGCTTCAGCGGCGCGGCGTCGCGCGGCGGGTGGTGGTCGGGCTGTCGCACTTCATGAGCCTGCTGCCGATCATCGAGGGCTCGGACCTGATCGCCACGGTGCCACGCGACCTGGCCAACATCTGCGTCCACCATGGCGGCATCCGCATCGTCGAGCCGCCGTTCAAGTCACCGGTGGTCGAGGTGCACCAGTTCTGGCACCGGCGCTTTCACCAGGATGCGGCCAATGTGTGGCTGCGGGGGCTGGTGCATCGGTTGTTCGGCGCCTGAATCGGGCTGGTTCAGGCAGGGCTGCGCCGCGCGCTGTGCGGTCAGTACGCACGCGCTGTTCGGCCACGCTTTCAAATGCAACATCGGGTATTTCGGTCGCATTTCGCGCTTGTCATCGCGCAACACGGCGCTAACCATCGTCCCCGACCGTAGAGCGCCGAGGCGGGCGCGGGCCGCATGTTCAGAGCATGCATGTTGTGACCAACTTCGCGGCCGACTGCGCCTGAATAGAGAGGAATCCTTTCTTGACCAGTTGGTCGATAGCTGCCTAGTAACATTGCAGCGCCCGAGGAGGGGTGTGAATATGCAATCAGCCGGTGCCGCCACCTTCGACGAAGCCTATTACCGGCGCTACTACTTCGACAAGAAGACCAAGGTGGTGGACCCCCAACATGTCGAACGGTTGGGCGAGTTTGTCTGCGCCTACCTGCGATACCTGCGCGTGCCCGTCAGGCGAGTGCTGGATGTGGGTTGCGGCATCGGGCTCTGGCGCGACATCGTGGCGCGGCAATTCCCCTTGGCCAGTTACCACGGAGTGGAGTTCAGCGAATACCTGTGCGGGCGCTACGGGTGGGAGCGCGGCTCGGTGGTGGACTACCAGGTCAGGAAGCCCTTTGATTTCGTCATCTGCCAGGGCGTGCTGCCTTATCTCAGCCCGCCGGACGTGAAGCGCGCTTTGCGCAACCTGGGCCTACTGAGTCAGGGCGCCCTGTATGTGGAGGCCGTGACGCGCGAGGATTACGCGCGCGACATCGTGGATGAGGACCTGACCGACCCGCACATCTTTCGCCACAGCGCCGAGGTGTACCGAGCCGGGCTGTCCCGGCATTTTCAGGAGGCGGGCGGCGGCGTGTGGCTGAGCCGGCAAGCCGACCTGCCACTGTTCTCACTCGAGTGCCTCACAGAGTGACGTCTCGCCCGGAGACCCCGAGCGCTGGCAGGCTTGTACCAAGCTCACAATGGCGTTTCCTATGCTTCTCGTCTATCGATTCCTGTTTCCGGCCATGTGGCTGAGCTGGGCTGCCTATTGGTGGGCGATGTCGCGCAACGTCAAGGCAACTGTGCGCCATGAGTCGGTTCCTTCGCGGCTATCGCACATCGTCCCCCTCGCGTTGGCCGTGGCTCTGCTGTGGCTTCCGAATGCCCCATTCCCACCTTTCGAAGTACGCATCCTTCCTCGCGCCGCATGGCCCTTTTGGGCAGGCGCGGTGGTCACTCTGGCGGGCCTGCTGTTCAGCGTATCGGCGCGCGTCTATCTAGGCAGGAACTGGAGCGGCACCGTGACGATCAAAGCGGACCACGAACTGATCACCAGTGGCCCCTACGGCATCGTCCGTCATCCGATCTACACGGGCCTGCTGCTGGCGTTCATGGGCTCCGCCTTCGCTCGAGGGGACCTCGGCGGCGTCGTTGCAGTCGCGCTGGTCCTCTGGGCCTTCTGGCGGAAGCTACGCATGGAAGAGCGCTGGATGCGTGAGCAGTTCGGTGAAAGGTATGCGGCCTATAGCCAGCGCGTTGCGGCCCTTGTTCCGTTTCTCCTGTGAGGTCGCAGAAGCGCCGGGCCTCGCTATCATCAGGAGGAACAGAACGCTTTGTTCGCGACGCTGACCGGGACAGCGCGGCATCGTGGCGCGGGGCGCCTACAGTTCGACGCGGTCGAGCGTCCAGTCGATGTTGGCGACATCCGGCATCTCGCGCCCATCGTCCTTGCCGAACTCCGCATCCATCACGGTGTTGAGCTTCTGGTTCATCGCCATGACGAGCGCTTCGTTGTGGCCCTTGTCCGCGCCGAGGTTCTTCATCTCGCCCTGATCGCGCTGTAGGTCGAACAGCTCCACATCGTTCCATTGATAGAGTTGGTCCGGCGTGGTCGGCTGGTGGCGCTGCACTGGCGAGAAGTAGCGCGCGAACTTGTAGCGGCCGTCGAAGGTGGCGCGCACGCTGCCGCGCTTGCGAAGGTCGGGCTTGAAGCCCGCGTCCTGGATCGCGCTCTTCTGGTCCTTGCCGGCCGCTGTCCCCTCGGYGATCACGCGCATCAGTTCGGCATCGGTCTGCGCGATGCCGCTGAAGGTGAAGAGGACCTGGTCGCGCACCTCATGCACGTCGCTGCCGCGAGGATTGCCGATGGCGCGGCCCATGTCCTTGCCCGGCAGCTCGCGGCCGGCGAATTCGCTGCTGCGCGTGCGGTCCATGCCGGCCATCGCGAGCAGCGTTGGCGCGAGGTCGATATGGTTGCTCGTACGTGCGCAGGGCGCACGAAGATCCCGTGTGGGGCCGCTTCATGAACCGCTTCGGACTGAGCCTGGCCTTGTTGCAGGCCGTGTGGCCGAGTGATCCAGCCGTCAATCTGCAGACGGGCATCGCATCGGGGCGCTACAAGTTCAGCATCGCGCAGTTGCCGGCCATGGCCTCGATGATCAGCGGCAGCACGCTGGCGGCGATGCTGCCGGTGCTCGAAGGCCACGGGACTGGCGCGACATCGGTTCCGACACCGTCGAGTTCCTGCTGATCGCGCTGGGAGTTCCGAGAAAGGAGGCGAAGTCGCTCGCGCGCTGCGACTTGCCGCCGTTGGCCGGTGCCTCGTACTGACCGTCAGCTCGGGAAGAAGACGTCTAGCGTCGGAAATCTGTCCGTCCCTTCGATGCAATCCAGCAGGTACACCGCAAATCCCAGATCCCCCGTCCACAGCGAATAGCGCATCTGGCCGAAGCGGGCCAGGTCGATTTCGGTCTGCCTGATGCCGTGCATCGCAAAGGCGCGAGCCCGCTCCAGCCATCTGCTGTCGCCGAAGCGGCGATACAGCTTGAGGAATGCGTACCCGTTGCCCCCGGTTCCATGGCACAGGTTGGACCCCTTGCGCAGCGGTCCCGCGGTCCAGGTGGTCTCGCCGCCGGCCAGCAGCAGATCATCCAGGG
>NZ_JBFUIU010000822.1:0-3847 GCF_056401695.1 Variovorax sp. P4_D9 | reverse complement strand
GCTGTGATAGGCACCGATCACCGCGGCTTCCTTCACCTGCGGGTGGCTGACAGCGAGGTTCTCGATCTCGATCGAAGAGATCCATTCGCCTCCCGACTTGATGACGTCCTTCGAGCGGTCGGTGATCTGCACGTAGCCCTCGGCATCGATCAATGCTACGTCGCCGGTGGAGAACCAGCCGTCGTCGTCGAGCGCGGCACCGGCTTCCTGGCCGTAGTAGGCCGACGCCACCCAGGGGCCGCGCACCTTGAGCTCGCCCGCCGTGCGGTCGTCCGGGCCGAGTCGCTGGCCTTCGGGGCCGAAGACGGCGACCTCGACGCCGAAGATGGCGCGACCCTGCCGCGCTTGCACCCCGAACCGGTCTTCGAGCGGGATGCCGTCGTGGCGCGGCAGCAGGTTGCMGATCGTCGCCAGCGGGCTGGTCTCGGTCATGCCCCAGGCCTGGATGACGTAGGCGCCCAGCAGGGACTCGAACTTTTCAATCAGAGCGCGCGGCGCGGCCGAGCCACCGACCACCACCCGTTGCAGGCGCAGGCCTGGGCGCTGCACCTCGGGCAAACCTTCGAAATGCTGAAAGAAGCCCAGCCATACCGTGGGCACGCCCAGCGACAGCGTGCAGCCTTCATCCTTCATTAGCTCAAACAGCCGCCCGCCGGCGAGGTTGGGCCCGGGCAGCACCAGCTTGGCGCCGCACATGGCCGACGCGTAAGGGATGCCCCAGGCATTGACGTGGAACATGGGTACCGCGAGCAGCACGCTGTCGCGCGCGCACAGGCCCAGTCCGTCGGTCGCGCAAGCCGCGAAAGAATGCAGCACCGTGGAGCGATGGCTGTACAGCACGCCCTTGGGATCGCCGGTGGTGCCCGAGGTATAGCAAAGGGAGGAGGCCGTGTCCTCCGGCAGTGCGGGCCATGCGTAGTCGCCGGGCTCGTCGGCGACGAGGTCCTCATAGCAGATCAGTTCGCCGTGCGGCAAGGCGATCGCGGGCAACTCGTGGCGATCGCACAGTGCGACGAAGTGCTTCACAGTGCCAAGCGATGGCGCGAGTTCGGCGACCAGGGAGGCGAAGCCGAGGTCGAAGAACAGGTAGTCGTCCTCGGCGTGGTTGACGATATAGCGGATCTGGTCCGGAAAGAGCCGCGGGTTGACCGTGTGCAGCACTGCGCCCATGCCGGAGACGCCGTAGTAGAGCTCGAGGTGGCGATGCGTGTTCCAGGCCAGCGTGCCGACGCGCGAGCCAGCCTCGAGGCCGCGACGCGTCAGTCCCGCCGCCAGCCTCCGCGACCTGTCGCCAACGCTGCGCCAATTGGTGCGCAGGCAGCGGTTGGCATCCGCGTGCGAGACGATTTCCACTTCCGCGTGGTGCGTCGCCGCATGCTCGATCAGGCTCGAGATGAGCAGCGGTTTCGACTGCATCAGGCCCAGCATTGCTTGTCCTTCGTCCTTGAATGATCTGCCGAGGGATGTTTTTTACATGCCGGCCGGTAAGTAAACTGATGCTATCAGCCTGACAGGGCAAAGGCCTCAGTGAAAACCCGGTGCGATCGATGCGCCTTGGAGGGGGCAGGCCTCGTGGCAAGCGTTCGAGGAAACCAAAGTCGAGCTGCACCGCGGCGGGGCGAGGGCGCGCGCGGGGACCTCCGAAAAGACACCCGATTCCGGYTACGCGAAGACGCTGTTCGAGCGCCATGGCATGAAGGCGCCACCGGCCGGCGCGCTGGTCAATTCGACGCTCGGCCTGCTGTCGGTGGTTGCCAGCAGCGACTGCGTCGGCCTGCTTCCGTACCAGATCGCGGTGCATCCCTTTGCCGCCCAGCACCTCGACGTCGTGCCGGTGGTCGAAGGGCCGTTGCAGCTCACGCGGGGCGCGCTGGCGCGCGCAGACGCGGCGTTGAAGCCCAGCGTGCGCCATTTCCTGGCGCATCTGCACCGCGCTGCGCACCACCTCAGCAGCCTGAACCCACCGGCGCCATGATCGGCTGATGGTCGGCTGCACGTCGGTTTCGATCAAACGGCAGCGCAATCCGGGTCTACCTCCAGCATGCCGATGTCCTTCAGCGCCACGGGCGCGCCGATGTCCGCTAATCCATGTCAGCTACGGAATCTGTGACTTCGTTGCCTTGGCCGCAATCAACTGAACCAACAAGTCATCACGCTGACGGAGCAGCTCCGGAAAATCGTGCCCCTGCAGTTCGGCATCCACGCCCTGAGCGATCTGCTGAATGTAGTCGTCCGTCTCCGGATACTTGCCGAGGTCACGGGCCCATTCGCGCTGGGAGGCGCCCAGATGCTGCAGCAGGTGAGTGATGCCGCCGGCCCCACCGGAGGCATGCAGATTGATGAATGGTCCGAGCAGCGCCCATCGCAGACCCGGACCGTATGAGATTGCGATGTCGATGTCCTCTACCGAGGCGACTCCTCTCTGCACCAACGAGATGGCTTCCTGCCAGAGCGCCACTTGCAGGCGGTTCGCGATATGGCCCTTGACTTCCTTGTTGATGCGGATGGCCTTTTTGCCCGTCGACGCATAGAACGCCATCGCTTTGGTCACGTTCTCGACGGACGTCAGCAAGCCGCCTCCGACCTCTACCAGTGGAATGAGGTGGGGCGGATTGAAGGGGTGACCGAGCACAATGCGCTCCGGATGTCTGGCACCCGCCTGCATCTCGCTGACGGACAGGCCGGACGAAGACGAAGCGATGATGACGTCGGCATTCGCGGCCGATTCGATGGATTCGATCAAGGCATGCTTGACGTCCAGGCTTTCGGGGCTGCTTTCCTGGATGAAGGCGGCGTCCCGCACGGCTTGCGCCACGTCCGTCGTGAGGACAGCTTGTCCCTCGACGCGCCGTCGGCCAGGCCGAGCGCTTCGACGGTTGGCCAGTACTGGTCGACCCACTCGCGCAGGCGCGCCTCGGCGCCAGGGGCCGGATCCGTTGCGGTGACTTCGAAGCCCTGGGCCAGGAAGTGCGTGGCCCAGCCTGCACCGATGACGCCAGTACCGACGACGGCAACCTTGATATTCGCTTTTCCCATGATCTCCAATCCAGATGTGGCGCCAGGTGGCGACAAGCAATTCAGCGCAGCGGACGCAGGCCGATGATTTCGCGCGCTTCAGTCGGCGTGGCCGGTTCGTAGCCCATCTCGCGAACCAGCCGAACGAGCCGCTCGACGAGTTGCACGTTGGTGGCCAGCACGCCGTGCTCGTAGTACAGGTTGTCTTCGAGTCCGACGCGAACATGGCCACCCAGCAGCAGCGAGTTCATCGCCGCCGGCAGTTGCGCGGCGCCGATCGCACTGACGTTGAACACCGTCTTCGCCGGCRGGTGGTCGACCATCGTCTGCAGCAGTTTCGGCGTGTAGGGCAGGGCGCCCTGGAAGGCATTGGCACCGATGACGATGTTGATGAAGTGGGGCGCGTCGTCGAGGCCTTCGTTGATCGAGCGCTGAACGTCCTGGACGATGTCCGCCAGGCCGAACACCTCCCACTCGGGCTTKATGCCGCGCGCCCTCATCATTTCGGCAATCTGGCGGATCCACGTGGGCGGCGTCGCCACCAGGATCTCCTTGCCGCCGAAGCTCGCGATGACCGTCTGTGCATCGAGGGTGCACATTTCAACGCCTTCGCCTTGCATGCCTTTCAGGCGCTCCTCCCACTGGATTTCCCACAGGCCGTTGGGCAAGGGGCGAACCATGTCCCCGTTGATGCCGCCACCCGTGGAGTTGTTCAGGATGATGTCGCACTTGTCGCGAATCAACCGGTTGATTCGGGTGTAGATTGTCGGCTCGCAGGTCGCTTCATCGTCTGGCCGGCGTGCATGGATGGCCACCAGACTGGCACCGGCGT
>NZ_JBFUIU010000821.1:0-3860 GCF_056401695.1 Variovorax sp. P4_D9 | reverse complement strand
CAATATCGTTCCCGTCCTGGTTCAGGGCCTGCAGCGCCTCGAGTACCGCGGCTATGACTCCTGCGGTGTGGCGGTGCATGCCCAGGGGCTGCAGCGCGCCCGCACCACCTCGCGCGTGGCCGACCTGCTGGCGCAGGTGCGGGACGACCACATCGAGGGCAGCACCGGCATTGCACACACCCGCTGGGCCACGCACGGTGCGCCGGCGGTGCACAACGCCCATCCGCATTTCAGCCACGGCCCGGGCGCCGAAGCCGGGGTGGTCCGCCCCGGGCGGGTGGCGATCGTGCACAACGGCATCATCGAGAACCACGAGGCGCTGCGCGCCGCGCTGCAGGCCAAGGGCTATGTGTTCGTGAGCCAGACCGACACCGAGGTCATCGCCCACCTGATCGACAGCCACTACGACGGCGACCTGTTCGAGGCCGTGAAGACCAGCGTGAAGCAGCTGCAGGGCGCCTACGCCATCGCGGCGATCTGCCGCGACGAGCCGCAGCGTGTGGTCGGCGCCCGCGCCGGCTCGCCGCTGATCCTCGGCGTCGGCCAGGAGGCGGGCGAGAACTTCCTGGCCAGCGACGCGATGGCGCTGGCCGGCGTGACCGACCAGATCGTCTACCTGGAGGAGGGCGACGTGGTCGACATCCAGCCGGGCAAGTACTGGATCGTCGATCGGGCGCACAAGCCGGCGGCCCGCACCGTGCGCACTGTGCAGGCGCACAGCGGCGCCGCCGAGCTCGGGCCCTACCGGCACTACATGCAGAAGGAGATCTTCGAGCAGCCGCGCGCGATCGGCGACACGCTCGAGGGCGTGGAAGGCATCGTGCCCGAGCTGTTCGACGGCGCCGGGGTCGACGGTGCGCCGGGCGCGGCCGCCTGGCGCGTCTTCAAGGAGATCGACAAGGTGCTGATCCTGGCCTGCGGCACCAGCTACTACAGCGGCTGCACCGCCAAGTACTGGCTCGAGAGCATCGCCAAGATCCCGACCCAGGTCGAGATCGCGAGCGAGTACCGCTACCGCGACTCCGTGCCCGATCCGAAGACCCTGGTCGTCACCGTCAGCCAGTCCGGCGAGACGGCGGACACGCTCGCGGCGCTGCGGCACGCGCGCTCGTTGGGCATGGCGCAGACCCTGACCATCTGCAACGTCGCCACCAGCGCCATGGTGCGCGAATGCAAGCTGGCCTACATCACGCGCGCCGGGGTCGAGATCGGCGTGGCGTCGACCAAGGCTTTCACGACCCAACTGGCGGGGCTGTTCCTGCTGACGCTGGCGCTGGCGCAGGCCAAGGAGCGGTTGAGCGAGTCGGACGAGGCGCGCTACCTGAAGGAGATGCGGCACCTGCCGGTGGCGCTGCAATCGGTGCTGGCGCTGGAGCCGCAGATCATCAGCTGGTCGGAGGTCTTCGCGCGCAAGGAGAACGCGCTGTTCCTCGGCCGTGGGCTGCACTACCCGATCGCRCTGGAAGGTGCGCTCAAGCTCAAGGAAGTGACCTACATCCACGCCGAGGCCTACGCGGCCGGCGAACTCAAGCACGGCCCGCTGGCGCTGGTGACCGGCGAGATGCCGGTCGTGACCGTGGCGCCCAACGACGCACTGCTCGAGAAGCTCAAGAGCAACCTTCAGGAAGTGCGCGCCCGCGGCGGCGTGCTCTACGTGCTGGCCGACGGCGACACGCAGATTGAGAACAGCGAGGGCATCCACGTGATCCGGATGCCCGGTCACTACGGGGCGCTGTCGCCGCTGTTGCACGTGGTGCCGCTGCAGTTGCTGGCCTATCACACGGCGTGCGCACGCGGCACCGACGTCGACAAGCCGCGCAACCTGGCGAAGAGCGTGACGGTGGAGTAGGGTTGCGCGGGACCGGCGGTTTTGTGGTTCGTTGAGAAAAAACTCGTAGATCGCGAAGTAAAGGTGTATCCGCGGCACGACGGGTGGCCAACAACTAAGTCGTATCGTGGACGCCCGTGAGGTCCTGGGTGTTGTGCTCCGGCGCCCGGAGAGGCGTCAGTCGGGCTCATCGGGCCGCGTGACGCCCAGTTGAGGCTGTTTGGCGCGCAGACACGATGGTGGACGAACGCACACCGCATTCGCGTGCAGCCGCGACCAGGGCGTAGACTCCCCAGCTGCATGCGCGATCCCGGATCGGCATGGGCTTGCTCCCCACCCCTTGGAAAGGGAAATGTCCAAGATTGCGAACGCTGCACTTCTGTGCGCCCTGATTGTCCTGGTTGGTTGTTCGGGCATGCCGCCCGCCCCCGGTCAACCCTCCGCATGTTCGGCACAGCCCGGAAGTTATGCCTGCCAGGTTCAGCGCATGTCTCTYGCCGGCGGCGGGTGATGCCCGCGCGCGGGACGGGCCTTCGCSCAAAGTCTGCAAATAGCCGCAGTTCCAGTTCGCAGTCCAAGCTCGAAGGCCGGCTCCCGCTGCATACGCGACCTTGCTGATGGGAAATCGATCAGCGGGAGTCGGCTGCGGTCGCTCGTACTTTGCCCGAATGAGGCATTGCCCGAGGAGTGGTTTTTTTATGGATGGCTGAGAAGGAAGAAGCGCTCGATGAAAAGACACGAGGCCGCGGGCGCGGCGGCCTTGTAACCACTGGCGTCCGGCACCGCACGTCTATCCGGGCGGGTGGCGTTCCGGGAACACGAGGAATTTGCGATCCCCCGCCGGCGGGAGCAAACTGACGGGACGGCGACCCCGCCGTGTTTGCGTACAAGGAGGATTGCCATGTCCATTCCTTCCCATCTGTCCAGCTATCTCGACCGGCGTGGCGCACGCTATGAGGTCTCCATGCACGGACACAGCCATAGCAGCCTGGAGACAGCCCGCTGCGCCAATGTCAGCCCGGGTCAACTGGCCAAATCGGTCATCCTCGAGGACGACGATGGCTGCGTGATGGCCGTCGTTCCCGCCGACAAGATGGTCATGCTCGGCGAGTTCTCCCGCTTTGTCGGTCGCCACCGGCTGAAGCTGGCCGGCGAGGCCCGGATTGCAGCGCTGTTCGATGACTGCGACCCCGGCGCGATACCGCCAGTCGGAATGGCATGGGGGCTGCCGACTATCGTCGACGACGAACTCGAAACCAATGACGTCGTCTACATGGAAAGTGGCGATCATGAGCGGCTGCTGCGGATGTCGCACGAGCAGTTCCATGCGCTGATGAGTGCCCAGCCGCACGGGAGCTTCTCCAAGACCCCGGAGCTCTGAGGCGCCTGACGGGCGCGCTGACCGGCAGTGATGGTCACGGCGACCTTCAGGTTCTACGAGGAGCTGAACGACTTCCTCGCGCGTGAGCGGCGAGGGCGCGAGTTCTCCTGCCGGTGCGCGCGAATGGCGACCACCAAGCACATGATCGAGGCGCTCGGCGTTCCGCATACCGAGGTCGAACTGGTGCTGGTCAACGGCGGGTCGGTCGGCTTCGAGACCTTGCTGCACGACGGCGATCGGGTAGCCGTCTTTCCGCAGTTCGAAGCCCTCGACATCACGCCGCTGCTGCGCGTTCGCGAGCGTGCATTGCGCGTGACCCGTTTCGTCGCGGACGCGCACCTGGGTGGCCTCGCGCACCTGCTGCGCATGACTGGGTTCGACACGCTGTACGACAACCATTTTCGCGACGAAGAGATCGAGCGTATTGCTGGCGCGCAAGGACGCATCGTGCTGACGAGGGACCGAGAGCTGCTGAAGCGCCGGGGCATCACGCATGGCTGCTACGTGCATGCGTTGCGGTCTGCGCAACAATTGCGCGAGGTCTTTGATCGACTCGACCTTGCGCGCGGCGCGCGGCCGTTCACGCGATGCCTGGACTGCAACACGCCCTTGCACGAGATCGACAAGTCGCTGGTCGCCTCGAGCTTACCG
>NZ_JBFUIU010000820.1:0-3866 GCF_056401695.1 Variovorax sp. P4_D9 | reverse complement strand
GCCGCGGCCGCTGCGTGAGCAGCCGCGGCCGCCACAACCCGCGAGGGGTCAAGCGCAAGATGAGCAACTTCAAAGTGCGCCGTCGCGGCGCCGAGCTCCACCGCAGACATGAGCCGACGCCGGCGTTGCGCGTGTTACGTATCTGAACAGTATTGGCTCTAGAACTGCCGCCATGTGCTTCACCATAACAGCCTGAAGTGCGCCGCGGAGCGCGTGCGCCGGATCGTCTGCGCATCGGCCGGTGGCGATGCCATAGCGGAAAAACTCCCCGGTGTATTGGCGCAGTGCGTGCGCAGTTTCGTTCTTGCCGCGGCCCTCGACACGGCGCAGCGACTCCAGGAGCAACGGCGCGGTGATGCTCGCGAGGGGCAGGGTGCCGATCCACGGGAACAGGTTGCATTCCTGCAGGCGAAGCCACTTATTCTGGTGCTTGTCGCTCCACTCCTTGACCTTGATGCCGTGGAACTCGCGGGCGACCTTTTCGTAGGTGTTCGCTGCGCTCATGCGAGACGTTGCCTTGTCGAGCTGGCGCTGCTGCGTGGGGTCGGTGCCTTGCTGCTGAAGCTTGCGCGCGTCGTCGCGTGCGGCGCGTGCATCCTTGAGCTTCACTCCCGGATAGTTGCCGATCGCCAGGCGCTTCTCTTTGCCGTAAGTCCGGTACTTCCAAAACCAGCGCTTGGACTTGTTCGGAGTTACCTCCAGATAGAGCCCGCCTGAGTCGGCGCGCCTGCACGCTGTCGGCGGGGCAGGTGGGTGGAGGAATATGACAGCCAAAACTGTCATAAGTCATTGATTTATTTGAGGATTTTACCGTTTATGGGCGGTTCTGATGCCCTCAGGTGGCGCGGCGGACAGGAATCGAACCCGTAACCCCCAGCTTAGAAGGCTGGTGCTCTATCCGGTTGAGCTACCGCCGCGCAGAAAAAAACTGAATCGCGACCGGCGTGCGAAGGCAGCCGGTGCGAGGATCGCGATTCTACGGTGGCTGCGGCCCCGCCCTGGGCGCCGAGGCGTCCGTCCGGCGCCGTTTGCGCGATGATCGGGCCAGCGCTCGCTGTCTGACGCGCCATGCCGGCGATCCGGCCAAGCGGCGCTGCGCTCACCAGGAGGTCCGCCATGGAGAAGCCAGGTTCCGACGCGATGTTCGCCGGCTCGATTCCGGAGCTGTACGACACCCACCTCGTGCCGCTGATCTTCGAGCCCTGCGCAATTGATCTCGCGCGCCGGGCGGCGGCGCTGGTACCGCTTCGCGTGCTCGAGACGGCCGCCGGCACCGGTGTCGTCACCCGCGAACTGGCCAAGGCCTTGCCGCCAGCGGTCGAGTTGATCGCGACCGACCTGAACCCGCCGATGCTGGCGCGCGCGGCTGCGGTTGGCACCGTACGGCCGGTGATCTGGCAGCAGGCGGACGCCATGCATCTGCCCTTCGACGATGGCGGATTCGATCTGGTGGTCTGCCAGTTCGGGGTCATGTTCTTTCCTGACAAGGCGGGTGCCTTTGCCGAGGCGCGGCGGGTCCTTCGGCCTGGCGGTTCGCTGCTGTTCAACGTCTGGGACCGGATCGAGGACAACGAGTTCGCGGACGAGGTCACTGCCACGCTCGGCGCGCTGCACCCCGCAGATCCACCGCGCTTCCTGGCGCGCACGCCGCACGGCTACTTCGACCGCGCGGTCATCGGGCGCGATCTGGCCGCCGCGGGATTCGCCGCCGCCCCGGAGTTCGAGACCGTGACGGCGCGCAGTCGCGCCGCATCGCCGCTGCTGCCGGCCATCGCCTACTGCCAGGGCACGCCGCTGCGCAACGAGATCGAGGCGCGCTCGCCGGACGGTCTGGCTGCTGCCACCACGGCGTGTGCGCAAGCCTTGGCAAAGCGCTTCGGCACCGGGGCGGTCGAGGGGAAGATCCAGGCCCACGTCGTGCTGGTTAGGAATTGAAGGGCGGCGGGCTGGGGACTAGGCTCCCGCAAAAGATGACTTGGCCGACTACTGCTTCCAGATCAAAGTTCTAGCCCCCCATTTGCATACGACCGATACTGTTAGCCAAACATGGGAGCAGTTGACTTTTGCGCCGGGTATCAAGTTCAAAGCGCCCGCGCGCGCAGTGGATCTTGCCCGGCGTGCCCGCTTCGAAACAAGGAGACTCAAATGTCGATMGTAGTTCGAGCGTTCCCACTCCGGCGGCCGGTCGCCGAGCTTCGTGAGCTTGCGACATCGCTGTCCGGCGACCGAAGCGTCGACACCAACCAGTTTTATAAGCGATACGGCGTCGCCTATGAGTCTTGGCACGTACAGGAGACCCCGTCCGGGCCGTGGGTCATCGCCTTGACGCTCGTAGAGAATCCCAGCGAGGCGGCGCCACGCTATGCCAGCGCATCCGAAGAATTCGACACCTGGTTCAAGACACAGATCCTGCACCTGTCGGGCGTCGATCCGAACGTGACGCCACTCGGCCCTCCGACAACCCAGATCTTCTCGTGGTCCGACACGGCGCGATTGAACACCGAACTTCTCGGGCAATACAAAGGTTGATGTGGATGAGGTCGTTGTCGAAGTTGATTGAGTCCATGGAGCGTGCAGGTCGGCTTCGGCCAACAGTCGGCTGGCCGTCAACTCGATGCCTAGCGCCTTCATTGCGCCTTAAAGGTTGGATTCCCGGTGGAGCTGAACGAGCGGTAGAGCTGCTCGCGGGACAGCCCTGTTTGACCCGCAATCTGCGCCATGCCCTTTGCGCGGGCCACGACGCCCAGCGCGTGCGCGATGTATGCCACATCGTTCGTGTGAAACGCTTCGGCCACGAAAGTCGCGACCGCTTCGTCGGTCGTCAGATCTTCGGCGGGGTCGTAGGAAGACAGCTTTTCAGCCATGTCATTTGCTCCATTCATCAGTCAAATCGATGATGGGCAGAGCCCGACCATTGCTGGTGGTCGTTCCCGTGAATCTGCGATCAGCGAGAAAGAGCTGGCGGATGCGGGCGTCGTCGGCGCGAGGACGTTGGCGCGCCTGAGGGAGGCATTGGCGGCCCTGGATCTTTTTCCCGGCTCCAGCGGCGCCGATGCGTAGACACCCCTGAAGTTGGTAGACGAATGCGGGCACTAGAAATGCAATGGGGACAACAGCCTAAACCGTTGTCCCCATTCACTTTTTCGGCGAAAGGATTCGAACCTTCGACCCTCTGGTCCCAAACGCGAGTGATACATGGTTTCTGGGTATTTCGGAACATTACGCTCCATTCGGAAGCGAGGTTCTATGCGGGTTTTGGGGTTGCGGAAGTATTCGGTAGTTTCCGGCAATCTGTTACCCTGACGTTACCCCAGCGAAATGAGCACCCTAAATGGCAAAGACCCCCGTCATCAACTTCACCGTCAAAGAAATCGAGGCCATCGAGCCCYCGCCACGCGGTGCGGAGCGCCTAGAGTTCAAGGATTCGAAGGTGGCCGGGCTGTACCTGCGCGTGACGCCGGCTGGCATCAAGTCGTTCTCCTTCGTCGGTCGGGCGAAGGGCGCGACCAAGCCAGAGCGCGAAACCATTGGCAGGTATCCCGCGGTGAAGCCGGAAGAGGCGCGGACGCGTGCCACGCAATTGGCGGGTAGCCTTGCCTCGGGCGAAAGCGTCGCGGCGGTCAGGCAAGCCAAGAAGGGGGAGCTGACGGTCGCCGAGTTGTGGGTTCATTACGCGAAGTACTGCCGGACCCATTCAAAGAAGCTCGCGACCTTCGAGGACACCTGGAACTCATACGTCGAGCCGCGGTGGGCCAACAAGAGGCTTTCCGACATCAAGGCGATCGACGTCGAACGGTGGCATCTGAACTTGCCAGAAGAAATCATGAAGGGCCGTGCTCAACGAGCTGCGGCGGTGCGTGAACTTC
>NZ_JBFUIU010000819.1:0-3871 GCF_056401695.1 Variovorax sp. P4_D9 | reverse complement strand
GTCCAAGGAGTACAGCGTCTACGGCTCTACAACCCACAAGCAGGCCTACCTCTATGGAAGACTGGACACCAGTCCCACGAGGTTCACACGGAGCTTCGGCATGGCCTGGGGGATGGGGGGTTGGCTGTTGTTTCCATTCCTGCAGAAGATCGGCCCTGCCGCCGTGCAACAGCTGAAGGAACGCGTCGCCCGCGAGGTCAAGACAACGTTCGCCAACCAATACACGAAGGAGATCTCATTGTTGCAAGCACTGCAGCCGGGGGTCATATTGGCCTACGCCAAGTATGCGACGGGCGAGAAATACCTGATCAATCCGAGCAAGGACGTGTCAGCGCAAGCCTCGTGACAGCGTGATGATGACGAGGCCAATGCGTTGGCAACAAGGAGACAACCGCATGACAAGCATCCACGATTCGCTTCAACGACTCGACTCGCACCCTTCCGCGTGGAAAGGCGAAGACCTTTCCACGCGTGACGACTGGATTATTCATCTCGAGGCGAACGATATTGCCGAGATCGAATCGGCACTGGCGTTCGTCAAATCGCGAGCCATCGGCATCCCCGAGCTTTCCAGGAATGACTTCGCCATTCCCGGCTTTTCGAAGAAGATGAGTGCGGTTCTACGAGAGCTGGAAGACGGGCGTGGCTTCGTCCTGCTTCGTGGCTTGCCGGTCGAGCGCTACTCCAAGGCGGATGCGGCAACCATCTACTGGGGCATCGGATCCCACCTCGGTCCGGCCTTCGCACAGAATGCGCAGGGCGACATGCTCGGCCACGTGCGCGATCTGGGTGGAAATCTGAAGACCGAGATGCGCTCGCGCGGATACCACACGCGATTTCGTCTTCCCTTCCACAACGATTCTACCGACGTTGTCGGGCTGTTGTGTCTGCAGAAGGCGAAGTCGGGCGGAGCCTCTCGCATTGTCAGTTCTGCCGCGATTCACAACGAATTCATGATCCGCCATCCCGACTTGTGGACGGTGATGTGCGGATCCTTCTTCGTGGATCGCCGCGGTGAAGAGAATGTCGGACAAAGGCCGTACTACGTGACGCCGTGTTTCAATCATCTGGATGACCGGTTGTTCGTTCGCTACAACCGCACATACATTGAATCTGCCCAGCGATTCGCAGAGGTTCCGCGCCTGAGCGCAGCGCAGGTGGAAGCGCTGGATCTGATGGACTCCCTTTGCAACGATCCGGCGTTCTACCTGGACATGTCGTTCGAGCCCGGTGACATGCAGTTTCTGAACAACTACGTGGTGCTGCATTCGCGCGGTGACTATGAAGACTGGCCCGCGATCGAGCGCAAGCGGCACCTGCTGCGACTGTGGTTGCGGACGCCTGGCTTCAGTCGATTGCCGGCGCCATTCGCGGATCGAGATGCCGACATGGCAGCTTGGCAGCGACACCCTCGCCCGCCGGTGTTCGACGCGTCTGAAATCATCGCGGAACTCGCGCATTGACCGTCTTCCCCCTCCATGAGAAGGACCCCTCATGCACATCCTGAACTTCCTGTCGTCTGCACGGCGGCATCTCCTGACGCTGTCCGTTGCTTTCACGGCCATGGCTGTCTCCTGCATCGCTACGGCGCAGGACCCATTTCCGAATCGGCCGATCACGCTGATCGTCCCATTCGGAGTGGGAGGCGAGACAGACATTTTTGCGCGCCTCTTGTCCCACGAACTCGGCGAAGCACTGGGGCAGTCGATCGTCGTGGTGAACCGTGCCGGCGCCACCGGCATGATCGGTACCGAGGTCGCCGCGCGCAGCAAGCCCGACGGCTACACGCTTGTCTTCGGAACGGCGGCGACGCACGCGCTGAACATGTCGGTCTACAAGAGCGTGCCGTACCATCCGCTGAAGGACTTCGAGCCGGTCGCGTTGGTCGGAACCGTGCCGGTGGTTCTGTACGCGCATCCCTCCATGCCGGGCAACACGCGCGACTTCATCGCGAAGCTCAAAGCCGACCCGAAGAAATACTTCTACGGCTCCTCGGGGCTGAGCACGACGTATCTCAGCGTCGAGTTGTTCTTGCACGCAGCGAAGGTGCCGGCATCGAACGTCGTGTCCTACAAGGGAAATGGCGAGGCGGTGCAAGCACTCGTCAGTGGGCAGGTACAGTTCCTCGGAGGGTCGCTCGGAGTGGGGCGGGAGCTTGTCAAGGGGGGAAAGCTGATCGCCGTCGCCGTCATGAGTGACAAGCGGCTCGCGGCGGCGCCGGAGATCCCTACCCTGGCCGAATCCGCTTCGCTGCCGCTCGCCGTCGGTACGTGGAATGTCGTCATGGCTCCGGCGGGGACGCCGAAGGACATTGTCGATCGGATCAACCTCGCGCTGAACGAAGTCTTGAAGAATCCCGCCTTCCAGAGCCGGTTGGCTGGATACGGCATCAGCCCGGTCACCGATTCGACGCCCGCGAGCACGGCGAAGTTCGTGGYAGCCGAAATTACCAAGTGGCGTGAGGCGTTCAAGCTCACCGGCCTAGAGACCCAATGAGGGTGATCAGCGCTTGAAACTTCATGAAATTACTTCAAGCAAAACTCCATTCGATTCAATTGTTGGCCGCTGGGGTCCATGGTTTCGATTTCAGACCTGCGGGTCAAGATCAGTGGCCCGCAGTTGCGGCGGGATCCCACATCGACCTGCACCTCCCCAATGGCCTCATGCGGAGTTATTCGCTTGTCAATGCGCCGGGAGAAAGCCATCGTTACGTGATTGCGGTGAACCGTGAGGCGTCCAGCAAGGGAGGATCGAGCTATCTGCACGACCGGATCAGGGTCGGGCAGGTCTTGTCCATCTCCCAGCCGCGCGACAGTTTCCCGTTGCGGGAGACGACCGCGCATTCGGTGCTCATTGCGGGCGGAATCGGAGTCACGCCTCTGTGGAGCATGGTCCAGCGTCTTTCGGAGATCGGTGCACCGTGGACCTTGTACTACTCGGCGCGAGGGCGAGAATGTGCGGCCTTTGTCGACCCAATCGCGGCGCTCGCGTCGAGCACCGGCGGTCAGGTGTACCTGAACTTCGATGCCGGTGCCAGCGACAAGCGATTGGATCTGCGCGCCATCGTCGAGGCCGCGCCGCCCGATGCGCACGTGTATTGYTGCGGCCCCGTTCCCATGCTGAAAGCGTTCGAATCGGCGTGTGCGCAGCGAGATCCGGCCCTGGTACATCGTGAATACTTTGCAGCACCGGTGGCGCAGAAAACATCGGATACGGCAGAGCGAGCCTTCACCGTGAGGCTGGCCAGGTCTCGCAAGACGATTGAAGTGGGTTCCGAAACGTCGATTCTCGAGGCCATTGTCCAGGCGGGAATCGATGTCTCTTACTCCTGTGCGAGTGGCGTCTGTGGAGCCTGCGAGACGAAGGTTCTTTGCGGGGATCTCGATCACAGGGACTACGTCCTGTCTGATGTCGCAAGGGAGGCCGGACAAACGATGATGATCTGCTGCTCGCGTGCGACGTCCGCGGAGCTATCGCTGGATCTCTGAGGTTTCCATCAAACGGTTCGTCGAAACGCGAGCGCGGTCGCCGACTTAGAGGGAATGGCACTTACTTTGGCTCGTACGCATGACCATGCTTCTCGACATGTCGGCGAGCCTGGGCGCGCGGCACCTTCAACCACGGGTAGGGTTTTGGCCTTCGTTTTCGCATTCGCGGCTCGATGCGTCCGGGTCGATGGCCGACCTTGCATTGGGCGATCAACGTGAACAGCCGCTGGCAATCCTTCGTGACCGAGAGGCCTCGCGAGACCCACTCCGTCCACAGTTGCACCGTGTGCTTGAAGCTCAGGCCGCGCGGGTCGATGCCGACGTGGCTGGCGGCCTGCGCCATCAGCAGCCGGATCACGTTGTAGGCCAGCAGATGGACCCAC
>NZ_JBFUIU010000818.1:0-3871 GCF_056401695.1 Variovorax sp. P4_D9 | reverse complement strand
CCCCCAAGGCTTGCCYACTTCGGTTGGCCGCCCCCCCTCTCCGGGGGCAACCCCAGCGGGCCGGCAAAGCCGGTTCCGCGGGGTGGGCCGTTCCCGTTTCATGCGTCGCGGGTCACGCGAGCGTGGTGGAAAACTGGTATGAAAGCGAGAACTCAGGCCACGCCGCCATTGGCGCGCAGGATCTGGCCGTTGACCCAGCCCGCATCCGGGCCGGCGAGGAAGGACACCACCGAGGCGATGTCCCCGGGCTGGCCGAGGCGCTGAAGCGGCGGCATCTTGGCGAAGGTCTGGATTTGTTCGTCGGTCTTGCCGTCGAGGAACAGCGAGGTGGCGATCGGGCCGGGTGCCACGGCGTTCACCGTGATGTTGCGGCCGCGAAGTTCCTTGGCGAACACCTGCGTGAAGGCCTCGACCGCCGCCTTGGTGGCGTTGTAGATCGCGTAGCCGGGCATGTTCAGCGCGAGCGTGGTGCTCGAGAAGTTGACGATGCGCCCGCCCGCATTGAGCCGAGTCGCGGCCTCGCGCAGCGTGTTGAAGGTGCCGCGCACGTTGATGTCGAAGGTTTGGTCGTAGAGCGCGTCGCTGTGCTCGGCCAGCGACACGGTCTTCAGCACGCCGGCGTTGTTGACCAGCACGTCAACCTTGCCGAGTTCCGTCTCGACGGTGTCGAACATCCGGCGCACCTGCTCGGCATTCGCCACGTCGGCCTGGACCGCGATGGCCCGGGCGCCGGCGGCCCTGAGTTCGGCGACCAGCGCGTCGGCCTGCGCGGAGCCGAAGGCGTAGTTGACGGCGACGGCAAAGCCGTCCTTGGCGAGCCGCTGTGCAACGGCGGCGCCGATGCCTCGCGATGCGCCGGTGACGACGGCGACCTGGGTGTGGCGGGGGGTGTTCATGGTGCGATTCCTTCGTGGGTGGTGGGTGGTGGGTGGTGGGTGGACGAATGTTCGATCATTCCATGCAAAAGATAATCATCTTAAAAATGGCAATACAATTCCATTTACCTAAACAATAGAGGGACGAGCCGCCCATGGACCGCTTCCAGGAAATGCAGGCCTTTGTGCGCATCGCCGAGCGCCAGAGCTTCACCCAGGCCTCCGACGACCTGGGGATTCCGCGCGCCACCGTTACCACCCTGATCAAGCGCATGGAAGAGCGCATCGGCACGCGGCTTCTGGAGCGCACCACCCGCACCGTGCGTCTGACGCAGGACGGCGAGGCCTACTACCGCCGCTGCGTGCGGCTGCTGGCGGACGTGGAAGAGGCAGAAGGCTCGTTCAGGGACGCGGCGCCCAAGGGCCAGCTGCGCGTGAACCTACAAGGGACGCTGGCCCGGCACTTCGTGGTGCCGGCGCTGCCCGGCTTTCTCGCGCGCTACCCGGAGCTGGCGCTGCACATCGGCGAAGACGACCGGCTGGTCGACCTGGTGCGCGAGGGGGTGGACTGCGTGCTGCGCGCGGGCACGCTGCAAGACTCATCGATGGTCGGGCGGCGCGTGGCGCTGCTGCCGCAGGTCACGGTCGCGAGCCCGGCCTACCTGGCGCAGCGCGGCGAGCCCGATAGCATCGAGTCGCTCGGTGCGCACCAGGCCGTCAACTACATCTCGAGCGCCACGGGCAAGGCGGTGCCGCTCGAGTTCACGGTCGACGGGCGCGTCGCCACTGTGCAGCTCGGCGGCATCGTCTCGGTGAYGGGCGCCGACCTGTACACGGGCTCGGCCGTCGCGGGACTCGGGCTGGTGCAGGTGCCGCGCTACCGCGTCGCCAGCGAGCTTGCGGAGGGCCGTCTGAAGGTGGTCCTACCGGGCCTTGCACCGCCCCCGATGCCGGTGTCGGTGCTGTATTCGCAAAACCGGCAGTTGTCGTCGCGCGTGCGCGTGTTCACGCAGTGGTTGCGGGATATTTTCGAGGCTGGGGCGGACGCACCCGCGTCGTGAGCGTCAGTGTCCTTGTCCCAATTGCTCGAGGATGGCGGGATTCTCGAGCGTGGAGGTGTCCTGGGTGATGGCCTCGCCCTTGGCGAGGCTGCGCAGCAGCCGACGCATGATCTTACCGCTGCGGGTCTTCGGAAGATTCTCTCCGAAGCGGATATCTTTCGGCTTGGCGATCGGACCAATCTCCTTCGCTACCCAATTGCGCAGTTCGGTGGCGATCTTGCGGGCTTCCTCGTCGCTGCCCGGGCGACCGCGCTTCAGGACCACGAAGGCACAGACGGCCTCGCCCGTCAGGTCATCGGGCCGGCCCACCACGGCCGCCTCGGCCACCAGGTCGGTCTTGGCGACCAGGGCCGATTCGATCTCCATGGTGCCGAGCCGGTGGCCCGAGACATTGAGCACGTCGTCGATGCGCCCCGTGATGCGGAAGTAGCCGCGGTCGGCGCTGCGCACCGCGCCGTCGCCCGCGAGGTAGATCGTGCCGCCCATCTCCTCGGGGAAATAGCTCTTCTTGAAGCGCTCCGGATCGTTCCAGATGGTCCGGATCATCGACGGCCAGGGCCGCTTGATCACCAGCATGCCGCCGGCGCCGTTCGGCAGGTCCTTGCCGGTCTCGTCGACGATCGCGGCCATGATGCCCGGCAGCGGCAGCGTGCACGAGCCCGGCACCAGCGGCGTKGCGCCCGGCAGCGGCGTGATCACGTGGCCGCCGGTCTCGGTCTGCCAGAAGGTGTCGACGATCGGGCACTTCTCGGCGCCGACATGGCGGTGGTACCACATCCAGGCTTCCGGATTGATCGGCTCGCCCACGGTGCCCAGGATGCGCAGCGTCGACAGGTTCCAGTTCTTCGGATGGACCTTCTCGTCGCTGTCGGCAGCCTTGATCAAGGAACGGATGGCGGTCGGCGCGGTGTAGAAGATCGAGACCTTGTGCYTCTCGACCATCTGCCAGAAGCGGCCCGCGTGCGGGAAGGTCGGGATGCCCTCGAACACCACCTGGGTCGCGCCCGCGGCCAGCGGTCCGTAGGCGACGTAGCTGTGGCCGGTGATCCACCCGATGTCCGCCGTGCACCAGAACACGTCTTCGGGACGGATGTCGAAGGTCCAGTCCATCGTGAGCTTGGCCCACAGCAGGTAGCCGCCGGTGGCATGCTGCACGCCCTTGGGCTTGCCGGTCGAGCCGGAGGTGTAGAGGATGAACAGCGGGTGCTCGGCGCCCACCGGCACCGGCGGGCAAACGCTGGCCTGCCCCTTCAGGGCCTCGGCGAAGGTCTTGTCGCGTCCAGCCACCATGGGACAGGCGGTGGCGGTGCGCTGGTAGACCAGCACGCTGCGGATCGATTCGCAGCCGCCCAGCGCCAGGCCGTCGTCGACGATCGCCTTCAGCGGCAGTTCCTTGCCCCCGCGCATCTGGAAGTTGGCGGTGATGACGGCCACCGCGCCGGCATCGATGATGCGCTCCTGCAGCGCCTTGGCCGAGAAGCCGCCGAAGACCACGCTGTGGGTGGCGCCGATGCGGGCGCAGGCCTGCATCGCGATCACGCCCTCGATGGTCATCGGCATGTAGATGATGACCCGGTCGCCCTTTTGGATGCCCTCGGCCTTGAGCGCGTTGGCGAATTGCGAGACCCGCGCCAGCAGTTCCTTGTAAGTGACCTGCGTGACCGTGCCGTCGTCGGCCTCGAAGATGATCGCGGTCTTGTTCTCGACCGGCGTGCCGATGTGCTTGTCCAGGCAGTTGGCCGAGGCGTTAAGTTCGCCGTCCTCGAACCACTTGTAGAAGGGCGCGTCCGACTCGTCGAGCGTGCGTGTGAAGGGCTTGCTCCACACCACGTTGGCCTTGGCCTGGCGGGCCCAGAAGCCGTCGAAGTCGTCGGCGGCCTCCTTGCAGAGGGCGTCGTAGGCCGCCATGCTGGGGATGCGCGCGCCCGCGCTGGC
>NZ_JBFUIU010000817.1:0-3876 GCF_056401695.1 Variovorax sp. P4_D9 | reverse complement strand
AGGCAGACGCTTGAAGCGCCCGGCCAAAATATCGACCTCCATCGCACCCAACGGCCCCAGCCAAATCGCGTCGGTTGTGAGCAGCATGGTCGAAGCGAACTGAGTACTGAGCGCTTCCAAGCTAGACGGCACGCGCGATACGCCATGGCGCGCCAGAAAAATGTCGGCTGCGCGACGGATGTGGGTGCCTTCGAACGGAAGGATGAGACGATGGCTTAGCACCGCCCCAAGCACATCGCCGACAGCTTCACTAAAGATGGGATGAGATGGCTTCGCGATGAAGACAAGTGGTTCGGTATAAAGCTGCTCGAAAGTCAGCCCAAGCATTTGTGCAGGATCTCCCATTCGACCCACCACAAAATCAAGCTCGCCCACGGTCAGTCGCGACAGCAATTCTGCGTTTGTCCCGGTTATCACCTRCACCTTCGCTTGCGGAAGTGACTCCAGGAACGCCGACATTGCGACTGGAAGTACCGTCGCCGCTACGTTAGGTAAAGCTCCCACAACGACAGGCACGGCTGTCAACACTCCGACCCGGCCGATGGCGTCGCAGCCTTCCTTGATGCCCCGGAGCGCGACGCTGGCAAATTCGAAAAGCATCTGCCCCGTCGGAGTGAGTTCCGCCCCACTGTGAAGGCGCCTTACGAGCGTTTGCGCCGTGATCCCTTCCAGTTCACTCAAAGTCTTTGAAATGGCTGGAACTGAAAGGGCCAGCGCGGCGCCCGCGCGCTTGAGGCTGCCAGTTTGAGCCACCGCAACGAAGCATTTGAGGTGACGCAGCTGGATGGATGCCCATACGTGGGTCGAGTTAACCATCGGTAAACATTCTCCGTGCATTTATCAATTTCATTTGCCGTTGAGCAACTTTATCATCACGCCGTCGGCCCTGCTTTGATTTTTTCTCACTGATCAGTACGGAACTGACGGTCGGGGCTGCTGACGGTTCGCTGCTGGCTACATGAAGAGACATCAAATGAAGAGGCATACTCCAATAACCGCCTTGCTCGCAATCCCTCCGAGTGCCAGTGTTCAGGCCCGGCAAAGCAGCGTGACAATCTATGGCGTGGTCGATGCTGCCATCGAGGTGGCGAGCGATGTCACAGCGGTCGTAACGCCAACCGGAGCTGGATCGTGCCTGGTTCGGATGCCAACCTTGACCGGGAGCTTGCCGTTGCGACTCGGTTTTCGCGGCAGCGAAGACCTTGACGGCGGCGGCCTGCGGGGCATTTTCGCCGTCGAAATGAGCTTCGCAACGGACTCCGGGTTGCCTCAACAGGGCGGCCGCGCCTTTGGCAGGCGGTCCTACGGTGGTCTGTCTAAGCCGTGCGGTCAAAAGTCGCTGGGCCGCCAGCGGAACATGACCTTCCACGCAACTGTTGACGCTGACGTTCTCGGCCCTGAGCAGTACTGGACTGTGGGCGGCGCAGCCGCAACGAACTGCCCCGGAGAGTGCGCGACCGCCAGGCCGGCGTGCCGGCAGACTGCGATGACCAAGTACGACGGCGCTAACTCAGGGGGCGGCCGCCGCCTACGACTGTATGAATGGCGGCGCCGGCGCTGCCTTCACATTGACAGCGAGCAGCTCGCACGACACGCGCAGGATTGCAAGTGGCTACACAAGTTTGGTGATCTCAAGCTAGGTGCCGACATCTATTGGCGGACGAGCGACGGCACGCAAGCGCTGCCCCGCAGCGACTTGATATTCCTCGGCGAGTCCTACCCGATTGCTCCGCAGATCACCGTCGATGCAGCTATCGCCAAACTGGACATCAAAAACTCCGCAAACGACRCCACCATGATTTCAGCGAAGGCGACCTACGCATTCTTCCAGCGCAGCGCCGTTATCTGCTCGTTGGTCATATCTCCAACGGCGGCGCTTCGCGCGTCCCGCTTTCGACGAGCACGGGGGGCAACTTGCCGCCAGTTGGCGGCTCTCAAAAACGGGCTGGCAGTCGGCACCCGACACTTGTCCTGACGCGACCTCAAGTACGGCGCAGTCGTCCATCGCTACTTTACGTACAGCTCGAGCACTGAGCACATGAATCGTCCCAACTTTCTCCTGTTCATCACCGACCAGCAGCGTGCGGATCACCTCGGTGCCTACGGCAACGCGGTAGTCAAGACGCCGCATATCGACAGACTTGCCCAACGCGGATGGCGCGCGGAAAGGTGCTATGTTGCCTCGCCGATCTGCATGCCCAACCGCGCATCCTTGATGACAGGAAGGTTGCCGTCAGCGCATGGTGCACGGCACAACGGCATCCCATTGCCACTCTCTGAGGTGACGCTGCCTGAGCGTCTTCGAGACAGCGGTTACGCGACGGCGCTAGTGGGCAAATCGCACTTGCAGAATATCAGCGGTCTCCCGCCGGCCTGGCCCCGGTCTTCGGACCGAGTTACGTCGGGCGAGGCCCGGCGCGCCGAGTCGGGACGCTTTGATCAAGAGTGGAAACCGTCTTGGCAGGCTGATCCAGACTATGACGCTGACGTGCCGTTCTACGGGTTCGAGCAGGTGCGTTTGGTCATCGACCACGGCGATACCGCAGGCGGCCACTACCGGCGCTGGCTCGAGCAGTGTCATCCCGATGTGGCGAAGATTGCCGGCCAAGTGCATGCAGTACCCACACCCGAGTTCGAGCTGTCGAGGTTCGGACAGGCCTGGCGGACGCGGGTACCAGAGGACCTGTCAACCAGCTCCTATGTCGCGGCGCAGACTTGTAAGTATCTCGACGCCTTCGCGCAGGGCGACAAGCCCTTCTTTATACAATGCTCCTTCCCGGACCCTCATCACCCTTTTACGCCGCCCGGTCGATTCTGGGACATGTATCGACCGGAGGACATGGAGTTGCCGGCGAGCTTTCACGCTCCCATAGCCGGTGAGGTTCCGCACCTAGATTGGCTGCACCGGCAGCGTAATGAAGGACGCGCGGAGAGGCGCTCTCCATCTGTCTTCGCAGCTTCCGAACGGGAGGTGCGGGAAGCACTCGCGCTGAACTACGGCGCCATCAGCCACATCGACGAAAACGTCGGAAAGGTGCTTGCCCGCCTCGACTCCCTTGGACTTGCGACCAACACGGTCGTGATCTTCACGACCGACCACGGAGACTACTTCGGAGACCATCAATTGCTCTGGAAGGGCCCCCTGCACTACCAGGGCCTCACGAAGGTGCCGCTGATCTGGTCCGATCCAATTCTGCAAAGCGCAGGGGAATCCGGCGAACTGTGCTCCACCATCGACATCATGCCGTCCATCCTTGAACGGGCGGGCTGCGTGCTTCACAACGGGATACAGGGTCGATCCTTGGTGCGCCTGATGAGCGAGAACATATCGCTGGAACGCGACGCGCTGATCATCGAAGAGGAGGGGCAGCGCTGTCTATTCGGATTTTCATCTCGGATCCGGATGCGCACACTGCAGACGAAGCGCTACCGCATGAGCGTGTACGAACTCGCCGATTGGGGTGAACTCTACGACCTCGATACAGATCCTGGCGAATGTCGCAACCTGTGGGGAGACTCGCGTTGCGCATCGCTACAGCAGGAACTCATGCACCTGCTGATCAGGAACCTCATTCGTTACAGCGAGGAGAGCCCCCACCCAACCGCTCTGGCCTGAATAAAGGAGACAAAACATGCATTCAAACTCGCCAATTCCCAGCTCGCGTCGGAGACTGATACTGAAGGCGTTCGCAGGCTCTTTGAGCGCGCCTCTTATTGCTCAGACGGCAATGGCGGCAGTCGATGGTACGGTAAAGCTCATCGTCAACTTTTCGCCGGGCGGGGCTGTCGACATCATTGCGCGCGAGCTGTCGGCACAACTGACCGCCTCGACCAAGCGAACGTTCATCGTCGATAACGTTACTGGCGCCGCAGGAC
>NZ_JBFUIU010000816.1:0-3879 GCF_056401695.1 Variovorax sp. P4_D9 | reverse complement strand
TTCCAGCGCTTCTCGAACTCCGGTACGAACCGCTGGACCCAGCGCATGACCGTTGTGTGGGCCAAGACCAAGCCACGCTCAGCCATCATCTCCACCAGGTCACGAAAGCTCAGCTTGAAGCGCAGGTACCAGCGAACGCACAACACGATGATCTCGCGCTCAAAGTGCCGACCTTTGAACAGCTCATCCATGCTCTGGAACTTCTTCGCCACGTTCAGCCTTCACATCACAAAGGTCGGTAGCCTACCGGAAGCCAAAGTTTGCACCAGAGCCCCCGCCCGGTGGTGCATGAGCCGGACAAAAGATCGACGGGCAGCAGACGTGCGAAAGGCGTGCCCCGTTGACTCATATCATGCCCAATCCCGCCACCAACGCCATCGGGCATGCCTTGGGCGGCACGGCCTGCAGCAAGTAGAAGATGCCGGTCGTCGTCATTCCTGCGGCGACCACGCCGCTGACGAATCGAACAGCGACTTCCGAGGGCATTCCGAGCCACACGAACCTGAGTGCCGCAATGATCGAGTAGAAGGTCAAGAGGACCCGCATGACGTTTTGCATGCTGAACTGGGCGCGAGCTTTCACAAGCATCGTGTTCGCGCACGCGTTTGCCGCGACATAGATGGCCGGCAGCCAACTCAGCTGCTCGACGGAAGTCGCCAACTCACCGGACAGATTGGGCACATTGACTGTGATGGTCTCGTTGGAAAACGTCGCAGTTGCGCAAATGTAGAGACCGACGGCTGCGTAGCCGAGACGGCGAAGCGGCGGGTGCGGTGGCGAATAAGGGCCCCCGGAAAGGTCGGTTGGTCTTCGGGGGCGAATTCGTAGGCGTCGCCGCTGCGGAGATGCGTAGGCGGTTGGATGGCTGCCGCAGGGCTAGGCTTCATGCTTAGGGCACTTTCGCATCCTATGATCTGAATGATTGGTCAACGCGCTGTCGCTGATCAGCACATCTCTGGATGTCCACTCTGCCCGCGCAGCTGTCGTCAACCTTTCCCCCAGACGGGGCTCTGACAGCGTGATGAGATCCCAGACGTTCGAATTCATGCGCGGCTCAAATGGGTTACGGCAAAACTCTCGACCTCCGAGGTCTTTGGCAGCTCGACATCCTTCCGAGAGCGTTGGACCACGCACCGAATCAGCGCCGATCAAGCACTGCAACTCGAATCCGTTCCTGATGTACACGATCATTATGCTGTCCGGCAGAATGCTAAGACGGCAATGACGCCTTGCGCGTATCCGTTCCTATGAATTTGAGGAAGGGACGCACGAACCCTTCGTTCGATCCAAGGAAAGACATTAGCGGATCAGATTCGTCTTCGCGAGGTCAATCAGTTGCGCGCCTCGGCCATCCAGCACGGCCTTCATCAAAAACATCCCAAAGTGATGCGCGTTCTCGAACGTCGTCTTCGGTGGCATCGCGAGTTCCTGGCGCGCGCTGACGACATCGACGAGCACAGGGCCTTCGTGCGAAAACGCATCGGTGAGCGCCCGATGGAGAAGCTCCGGCTGTTCGACGCGGATCCCTCTGACGCCCATCGCCTCAGCCATGGCCGCGAAGTTGGGGTTCTTCAAGTCGCAGCCGGTGTCTAGGAAACCGTTCGCCTTCATCTCCATCTCGACGAAGCCCAGAGTCCCATTGTTCAGCACAACGACCTTGACGTTCAGGCCGGCCTGGATCAGCGTGACGAACTCGCCCATCATCATCGTGAAGCCACCGTCTCCGGACAGCGAGATCACCTGCCGATCGCGGTACGCGCTCTGGGCGCCGATCGCCTGCAGCATGGCATTGGCCATGGAGCCGTGGTTGAACGACCCGATCAGCCGGCGCCTTCCGTTCATCTGCAGATAGCGGGCGCTCCAGATGATCGGCGTGCCCACGTCGCAAGTGAAGATCGCATCCTCGTCCGCGAGCTCGCTGACCAGGCGCGCCACATATTGGGGATGGATGATCTTGCTACCGGAGCCGCTTTCGGCCAATGCGTCGAGGTCCCGGCGCGCATCGCGGTAGTGGTCCAACGCAAGGTCGAGGTGGCGGCGTTCGCTTTTCTCGACGATCCGCGGCAGCAGCATATTGATCGTGTCCTTCACGTCGCCCAGCAAGCCAAGGTCGATCGGGCAGCGGTTGCCGAGCGCCTCCGGTCGCTGGTCGATTTGCGCGATGCGTGCGGTCTCCGGATAGAACGGCCGATATGGGAAGTCCGTGCCCAGCAGCAGCAACGTATCGCAGTCCTTCATCGCGGCGTAGCCGGATGCGAATCCCACCAGGCCCGTCATGCCGACGTCGTAGGGGTTGTCGTACTCGAGGTACTCCTTGCCACGGAACGCATGCACGATCGGCGCTTTCAGCCGCTCGGCCAGCGCGACGACCTCGTCATGCGCCCCGACGCACCCCGCGCCGCACAACAGCGTGACGCGCTCGCCCACATTCAGCAGCGCTGCGAGCCGAGCGAGATCGTCGTCGCCGGGCACGAGCACCGGTTTGGTCGGGAGCAGCCAGTTGGGAACCTTCGCGGACAACGACTTGAGCGCGACATCACCCGGTATGACGATGACAGCGACCCCACGCCTGGCGACCGCCACGCGAATGGCCCGCGTCAGGATCTGCGGCAATTGCTCCGGCTGGGAGACCAGTTCGACATAGTGGCTACACTCCTTGAAGAGGATCTCGGGGTGCGTGGCCTGGAAATAGTCGATGCCGATCTCAGTGCTGGGGATGTGCGCTGCGATCGCCAGCACCGGCACCCCGCTGCGCTGGCAGTCGAACAGCCCGTTGATGAGGTGCAGGTTGCCGGGCCCGCAACTGCCGGCGCACACCGCGAGCTCGCCGGTCACGTGGGCCTCAGCGCCGGCGGCAAATGCCGCGCCTTCCTCGTGTCGGACGTGAACCCACTCGATGTCACCGTCAAAGCGCCGCAACGCATCAGTGAAGCCGTTCAGCGAGTCCCCGACGACTCCGTACACCCGCTTAACGCCTGCTTGCCGCAGGGTCTCGGCCATGTAGGCCGCTGCCGTTCTGGTCATGATGATCTCCTTGGAACCGGGGAAAAAGCGCATCTTGCAGCTGCCTTCTCCAGTGTCCTCAGATCGCTCACGGAGCAGGACGTGGAGGAGCGGATCCCCAGGCCCGTGCGAACAGGCGCCAGCATGTGCATCTCCTCTCCGGCCACCTCGGGCAGATGTACGTCCGCCTCGTCGGTCCACATTTCGACGACCCGAAGGTTGTCGGTCAGCGACGTCACAAGCTCGTCGACCGCAGGCGCATCGCGCTCGCTGACCGCAAAGCGCGGGAACTCGAGCGCGATGACGCCGCACGAATAGTGCCACGGCGGTGCCGCGACCACATTGGCCTTGCCCAAGGGCGAAAGTGGGACGATGTAGCCCTTCAACATTTGTCGATCTCGTTCAACGGTTGATTCGATGAGCAAGACTATTGAGCTCCGACCTCCATGCGGTCCATCCCCCGGGTGGGGCACGGCCGCACGAGCTCGCGGCCCAGGCCGGCACATCACGTTCGGTGCTGGTCGAACGCTTTGCGCATTTCGTCGGGCAACCTCCAATGCAGTACCTCACCCACTGGCGCATGCAACTCGCGACCCGCCTTCTTGCCGAGCCTGGAGCGAGGAAGGTCGCCGCGGTGGCCGAAGCAGTCGGGTACGAGTCGGAGGCGGCCTTCAGCCGCGCATTCAAGAACTGCGTCGGTATTGCCCCTGCCRCATGGCGACTTCGCGAAGCGGCCTGATCACGACAACCAATCGTTACAGTCGTCTGCTTTGGGGCATGAATCTAGACTGACCGGTGTGTGCGGGTAGCAGCATTTCGCCAATCCCCGGGAGTTCTTTCCGGGTGTCGGGAGCAGCCGCATCTGATGATCTGATG
>NZ_JBFUIU010000815.1:0-3879 GCF_056401695.1 Variovorax sp. P4_D9 | reverse complement strand
GTAAGGAGCACGACATGAACCGCATGATCATTCGAATCGGCGTTCCACTGTTTGCGGCGCTCGTCGTCGCCGGCTGCGGTGGTGGCGGTGGGGGCGGCGGCTACTTTCCGCCCATCGGCGGCACGACGTCGACCACGACTGCCTACACCCTCGTTGCGTTCCTCGCCTATGTCAAGGCGCTCGTCGCGACCGCGCTGGACACGGCAGAGCCGGCCGACGTGACCGCTTTCGATCCGCCGACGACCATGGAGACTCGAGAACCCATCGCGACCGAGTGATGTGCACCGTCCACGCGCCAACGACGGGCCTCGTGCGACGCGGGTTGATGGTGTGGCTGCTGATCGCGGCCAGCGTGCCGCTCGGCGCCACGCCGCGCGTCCCGGCCAGCGACGACACCATCGTCGAGACGCTGCCAGCCATCGCGGCTTGGTCGCTCGAGGAGCGACGACTGCGGCAGGCGCTGGCACGACATCCGCGTGAYGAAACCACCGCGATCGCTGTCGCCCAGGGCTACATGGAACTGGCGCGTGCGCAGGGCGATGCGCGTTACGCCGGCTACGCCGCGGGCGCTCTCCAGGCCTGGGACCCGACAACGCCCGCGCAGACGCCGCCCGCAGTGCTGGTAATGCGCGCCACGATCGCGCAGTTCCTGCATGACTTCGATGCGGCCGAGCTCACCTTGAAGGCGGCGCTGGGCCGGCAGCCCGGCAACGCCCAAGCCTGGATCACGCTGGCGACCATCCTGCGCGTGCGTGGTCGCTATGCCGAGTCGGACGCTGCATGTCGCGCGCTGGGACGCGTCGGCGCTGCGCTCTATGGCTTGGCCTGCCTGGCCGAAAACGCCGGACTGCGCGGCGACCATGCTTCGGCACGTGAGACCCTGCGCGGCTTGCTGTCCGATCCGAAGCTGCAGGGCGCGCAGCAGGCGGGCACGCGCCAATGGCTGCTCACCAGCCTGGCTGAAGTCGAGGAAATCGCGGGTCGCCCGACCGCGGCCGAAGCCTTCTACAGACAGGCGCTGCAGGCCGAGCGCTCGGGCTACCTCCTGATCGCTTACAGCGACTTCCTCCTGCGCCAGAAGCGATCCGCCGAGGTACCCGCGTTGCTCGCCAAGGAGCCTCGCAACGATGCAGTGCTGTTGCGGCTGGCCATCGCCGCGCGTCGGGTCGACAGCATGGGCAGCGCGGGYATCGCGGGTATTGCTCGCAAGGATTCAGTGGAACTGCAGGCCCGCTTCGGCGCCGCGGCGCTGCGGCCAGGAAATGCCGAAGTGCATGCACGCGAAGGTGCCTTGTTCGCGCTCGACGTCGAGGGTGACGCCCAGCGCGCGCTCGCCCTGGCCCGCGCCAATGCCCAGCTGCAGCGCGAGCCGATCGACCTGCTGCTGCTTGCGCGCGCCGCCGTCGCGGCCAACGATGAAGCAGCGCGCCGCGAACTGAGGGCGCTGATGCAACGCACGGGGCTTCGCGATGCGCGAATCGACGCAGTCCTTTGACATGACGCCCGGTTACGCGCGGCTGGCGAACCGCGTGGTCGCATGCGCGTTGGTATTGCTGCTCGCCTTGCTGGCGGCCGGACCGCGCACGGCGCATGCGCACAAGGCCAGCGACGCCTACTTGCAGATGCAGCTCGCCGGCGATGCGGTGGACCTGCGCTGGGACATCGCGTTGCGCGACCTCGATGCAGTGCTCGATCTCGACCGCAACAGCGACCGCAAGCTGAACTGGGGCGAGGTCAATGGCCGCATGGACGAGATCCGCGCCTATGCACTCGCGCGCCTGCGGCTGCAGCAAGGACGCTGCGTCTTGACGCAGGCTGCGCCGCCCGCGGTGGACGATCGCATCGACGGCGCCTACCTCATCTTCCAGCTCCAGGCCCGATGCGATGTCGCGACGGTGCTGTCGATCGACTACCAGTTGTTCCGCGAGGTGGACCCCACCCACCGCGGCCTGCTGCGCATCGTGGCGCAGGCCGAGGGGGATCCACTGGTGCGTTCGCTGGACCCATCCGGCGGCCCGGTTACCCTCAGTTGGCCTTCAGCATCGCGCGGCAGCGGGCAGGGTGCAGTTTCAGCCGATGCGGTATCGCCGAACGCAAGCCTGTTTCGCGATGGCGTGCATCACATCGTGGTCGGCTACGACCACATCCTGTTCCTGGTCTGCCTGTTGCTGCCTGCGGTGCTGCGCCGTCGTGCCGGCAGCTGGGAGCCTGTGGTGACCTGGCGCGAGGCGGTTCTGCCGATGCTCGGCATCGTCACCATGTTCACCGTCGCCCATTCGATCACGCTGGCACTGGCTGCGCTCAAGATCGTGAACATCTCGCCACGGGTGATCGAACCGGCCATCGCGATCACCATCGTGCTCGCCGCGTTCGACAATATCTACCCCTTGCTGCGCGGCCGGCGCAAACTGTTCAGCTTCCTGTTCGGGCTCATCCATGGCTTCGGATTTGCCGGTGCGCTGGCCGAGATGGCGCTTCCGACGCGGGGCTTCGTCCTGGCGCTGCTGCAATTCAATCTCGGCGTGGAGGCCGGTCAACTCGTCGTCGTCTTCGCGGCGATAGGCGTCTTGCTGGCCATGCGCCACTGGCGTCGCTACGAGCCGGTGCTGCTGCGCGGCGGGTCGACCGCGGCGGTCCTGGTCGCGGTGATCTGGTTCCTGGAGCGGGTCTTCGACCTCAAGGTACTGCCGTTCTCTTAGGCCGTAGGGAGGGATCGTCCGGCTACAGTCTCTCGACCCGACTGCGCCGCATGGCACGCCACAGCGTCAGGTCGTAGGTGATCTTGAGCAGGCCGCATGCGATCAGCGACATCGAGATCCACCCGGCGGCGAACATCGCTCCGCTCAGCATCGGGCTGATCGCTGCCGCCAGGCTGCGCGGCACAGCCGTGAAGCTCGCAGCGGCGCTGCGCTCCGCGGGCGTGACGACGGCCATGACGTAGGCGGTGCGCGTGGGCACGTCCATCGACGACAGGGCGCTGTGGACCATGAGCAATCCCGCCCTACCTGCCGGTGACCGCAGCGAAGATCGCCGAGTCAGCCTTGAGCGCCGCAAGCACAGGCGCGGCCATCGTTCACCTTCATGCACGCGAACCGTCGAATGGTCGGCCGTCGCACGACCCTGCGTTGTTTCGCGATTTCCTTCCGCGCATTCGCGAGGCCTCTGACGTGATTGTCAATCTCACGACCGGTGGTTCACCAATGATGAGTGTCGAAGAACGCTTGCAGCCAGCCTGAGGTGGCATCGCTCAACATGGGGTCGATGAATTTCGGACTCTACGAGATGCTGAACCGCTTCAAGGAGTTCAAGCATGACTGGGAGCGCCCCTATCTGCAGAACGGCGACGATCTCGTGTTTCGCAACAGCTTCAAGGATATTGAACACATTCTGAGGTCATGTTCGGCCAACGAGACGCGCTTCGAGATCGAGTGCTACGACATCAGCCACCTCTACACCGCGGCGCACTTCCTAGACCGCGGTCTGGTCAAGGCCCCGCTCCTGATTCAGTCCGTGTTCGGCCTTCGCGGCGGCATTGGCGCGCACGCCGAAGACCTGATGCACATGCGCCGAACGGCTGAGCGCCTGTTCGGCAATGCCTACGTGTGGTCAGTACTGGGTGCCGGGCGCAATCAGATCCCGTTGGCGACCATGGGCGCGGCAGTCGGCGGCCATGTTCGCGTGGGCCTGGAAGACTCGTTATGGGATGGACCTGTCCGTCTGGCGCGAACGAATGCCAATCAGGTCAGCCGCATCAAGACAGTGATCGAGGCGCTTTCTCTCGAGGTGGCCACGCCCGATGAAGCAAGAGCGATGCTTCGCTTGAAAGGGCGGGACGCCGTGAAGAATCAAGGCGTGAAGGATCTTTTCGCGGTCGGCTGA
>NZ_JBFUIU010000814.1:0-3886 GCF_056401695.1 Variovorax sp. P4_D9 | reverse complement strand
CACCACGACGGCGCGGAGGTCGCGGACTAGCGTCAGGGCGGCGTGGTAGTTGCGCTTGCTCCAGTCCTGTTCGAGGTCGCCGATGTGCGAGATCGTGATCTGCTCGCGGGCGCGAACGCCCAGCAGCGTCTCGAGCATGGCCGACTTCCGCAAGGTGTCCGACTTGGGCGTGCTGTTGACGATGAAGAGCTTGTGGGCCGGCACGCGGCCGGCTTCGAGTGGCTGGATGTCGAACCGGCCGGCCTCATGGATCGGCCGGCCGTGGCCGATTGGCTCCGTCTGGCCGATGTAGCAGCGCAACGCGACCTGGAGGAAGCGGTGGTCCGCGTCGTTCGAGCGAAGGACCTCGTGGCCGTCGAAGAGGTTGCGAAGGAGCGCGCCGATGGCGGCGTCGAATCGCGGCCCGACACCGCCGACGACGACGATGTCCTGTTCCTCCAGCGATCCGAGCGCCTCGTCCATCGCGAGTGTCGGCACCTCGCCGTCCGGGGCCGCGCTCGTGTCGTCGCCGGGCAGCGCGATGAAGGCGGTGGGCCCGGGACGGGCGACCGACGCGAACACCTCGCTCCGCAGCCACTGCTTCAGCGCCGCGCGGCACTCCGCGTCGCCCAGAACGAAGATTCTCACCGCCATGTCCTTCCCCCCGAAGCAAGGTGTTTGAACGACATCCAAACACAGCGCACGGGTTCTCTGCTCGAATCCGATGGCAGCGGCGGGTGCGTGTTGGATCGAACGAACAGCCCGAAGCGTGGTCTGCTCGGGGCGGTGACACTCGTAGTGGACCGGGATGCCATCCGGCGCTCAGTGGGGCTGCAGACCGATGGCTTGCACACGTTGCGCACGTCGAGACTGTGGTCGTTTACGGTCTCCGACGGGGCGGTGAGGCACCATCGCCCAGCGCGGCGCCCACTTTGTGAAACCCAAATTAGGGCGCGCCCGTCAAGGTGGTCGAGTTGTTGCCGGTTGCCATGGCTGGCCGCACAGCTACCAGCAGGTCAGGCCAAGTGAATCGCCTTCAAACCTAGCCGTCACGAACTTCGGCTGATGGCCGCATTCTGCCGGAGAGCCGGCCGGGGCCAGTACGTCCGGGCGGCCGACGACTTCAGGCGTCGGTCTGCCCCGGCTGCAAGAGCTATCCCATATGTCTTGGTGTCCCAAGGGCTAACACCCCATATCATCGCCTTCGCTTCGGCCTCGGCTCCGTGCACTGGCGGGGCCGGTGGCCGATTGCGCGCAGACCAGTGAAGACAACTCTTGTTCGACTGTCGACCGACGTGAGCGCGGTGACGACAACGACGACCTCTTCGAGGCGCTCGTCTTGATGGAAAAGGATTGGACCTCTATGACTCAAATGCGGACCGGGCAGGAAGCATCTTGCAGCGGCACTGCGGCCACGCATCGCCCCGCCGGCATCGGGCCTGCAGTATTGGAGCATGAGTGGAGGCGAGGCTATCGCCGAATGTGGTCAGCGAGTGCAGCAAGCGAGTTGCACCACGTGAGCACTGAGGTGAACGTTCGCGATACACACCAATGAGCCAACTTTCATGGACCGACCTCTTCACGGATGCGTCTCACCTGGACTTTAAGCGCTTGCTTGCCCTGTGGCCCAAGACCGTCTCTGGTTCCGTTGTCCCCATCGGCGCTTCGGCGTTTGGAGACCTCTTCTTTCAGAGGCCACTTGGCAATGTCGAGAAATTGGACGTCTTGGTGGGTGGTGTTCACCATGCTGCCTCTAGTTTCGACGAATTCAAGAGTCTGATGAATTCCAGGTACTGGCGGGATGTGAACTTGCTTACCGGTGGCGTTCGTTTGGCGCAAAGCAAAGGGCTCCCGAGGAAGCCGTCTCAGTTTTTCGGCTTTGCCGCGCATCCATCGTCTTCGGGCAGGATCAAGTGGGCTTTGGCGACACCAATGGACGCCGTCGATTGGCACGCTGTCTGCGCGAAGTCCCTTGACGGCTCACCCCGGTAAGTGCGCGACTGGGCCAAAAGCAGAGACTGAGTGGGCGCGGATGTCCGTTGTTGGCCGTTCTGAGCCATTGGGCCAACCTCCTTCAAAACGGGCCGATATGCATGCTGTCGAGCTCCGCACGCGCCTCGGGCGCCACGTGCTGAATGAGCTCCAGCATGTCCGCAGTGGAGACGGCGAACTGCTGCTGGCTCATTTCTTCCCTGCCAGTGCGGAGATGGCAGCCGACGCGGCTGGGTTGCCATTGATGAAGCGGGAGAGACGCACAGCGCGCTCGGCGTCCGTGAGGGCCTTGCCTGCGCCTGGCGCATCGGGATCGTTCTCTGCACCGTCAAGGCCGAATGCCTGGCGCTCAAGGCCAATTGCCCATGTCCTTCATGGTCTTGGCGCGGCCGGGGAGGCTGATGATCTTGCGGTAGAGATCGTTGAGCTTGTCCCGCCCGTTGAGGTCCGGTCGGCGCGGCAATTCGCCCGGTTCATCCAGCAGCAGCGCGTTCTCGATCTCAAGGCCAACTTGCTGCTCTAACTCGKTCCTCAGGCGCCGGCATCAGGACAGAGCATCTGAGGCGGATACGCGGTGGGTGAGATGTCAGAAATCGCTGCGGCGTTGACCTCGAGGACTTGTCGCTCTGTCGCCTTGGTTTGCGCGCTAACTTCGGCGCTAACCATCGCTGCGTTACCCTTGGCGTCAGCCTCGGCTTGAGGTCACCCTAGCCATCACGCAGCCATCACGGATGGCACGCTTGATGATCGCGGCGTCGCTGGCCCCCCAGCTTGATGGCGTTTGTGGTTCGTGCCATGGATATCCTTCGGCCGTCAGACGGGGGTGCTGAAGCAGGGTGTTCGCAGGTGGCTTTCGCTCACCAGGTTGCGTAAGGAACTCGAWGCCCTCGGGGGCAACACACTTGTGACTAAAACGTCATTGAATGAGTTGATCATGACGACCCGTCGCCGCTCAGAACGACCCAGACGGTGCGCACGAGAATCTTTGCGTCAAGTCGCAGTGACCAGTCCGCTGCGTATTGGGCGTCAAGAGCAACGCGATCAGCATAGGGAAGGCGATTGCGGCCGCTGACCTGCCACAGGCCGGTGATGCCGGGTCGCATGTGGCAGTAGTGGGCCCAATTTTGACCGTAGAGGCTGCGCTGGCGGAGCATGCAAGGACGAGGACCCACGAGACTCATGTCTCCCTTCAACACGTTGAAGAACTGCGGCAGCTCGTCGAGGCTCAGCCTTCGGATCACCCGCCCGACGCGCGTGATGCGTGGATCGTTTTCGAGTTTCTGGAATTCATCCCATCGGGTGCGCGCCGCGGCGTCACGCTCCAGATGGCGCTCAAGAACTTTGTCCGCCCCCTTCACCATCGAGCGGAACTTGTAGCAGCGAAAGGGGCGGCCGTCCTGGCCCAGGCGGGTCTGCCAATAGTGCACTGGCCTGCCCATTCCGATGAGCACAACTGTGGCAACAAACAAGTAAAGTGGGCCAAGGAGCACGAAGAAGACCAACGCTCCCCCAATGTCCACCGAGCGTTTGAGTGCTCGCTGAGAGGCTGTGAGACAGCATGGTTCCGGGAAAGCTTCAGGGAGAGGACCGACCGGGTACGACCGGCTTCGCTTGCGCGGCGCGTCGGGACGGGCAGAGTCCATGATTGGCTTCCGAAGCGGTTGGAAAGAGAGCGCGAAAATCCCTGACATAGGTGAAATGGTCTCGTAGGCGTCGTGCTCGGCATCAGCGGCCGGGGCCCGGCCCACCACCGCCGGGGCCACCACCACCGCCGGGGCCACCACCGCCACCGGGRCCRCCGCCACCGCCGGGGCCACYACCGCCACCGGGACCRCCGCCACCGCCGGGGCCACYACCGCCACCGGGGCCACYACCGCCACCGGGGCCACCGCCACCGCCGGGGCCACTACCGCCA
>NZ_JBFUIU010000813.1:0-3889 GCF_056401695.1 Variovorax sp. P4_D9 | reverse complement strand
GCCGCCACGGTGATCGCGGTGCCGTGCTGGTCGTCGTGGAAGACCGGGATCTTCATGCGCTTGCGCAGCTCGCGTTCGACGTAGAAGCAGTCGGGCGCCTTGATGTCCTCGAGGTTGATGGCGCCGACGGTGGGCTCCAGTGCGGCGATCACCTCGACCAGTTTCGCGGGGTCCTTCTCATCGATCTCGATGTCGAAGACATCGACCCCGGCGAACTTCTTGAACAGGACGCTCTTGCCTTCCATCACCGGCTTGGACGCCAGCGGTCCGATGTCGCCGAGACCGAGAACTGCAGTGCCGTTGGTGATAACCGCCACGAGATTGCCGCGCGCGGTGTACTTGAAGGCATTGACCGGGTCCTTGACGATTTCCTCACAGGGCGCCGCGACGCCAGGCGAATAGGCCAGCGCCAGGTCGCGCTGATTGACCATCTGCTTGGTGGCCGCGATCGAGATCTTGCCCGGGATCGGATGCTCATGATATTCAAGCGCGGCAATGCGAAACGGATCAATGGAGTTAGTCATAAAGTTCCTGTCCTGGTGCTTCATACGGAGCCGAGATGCGCGCTCGGCCCGTTGAGTGCGTGGATCCTTGGGGTCTGGGGGGCAGCCTCATGATGACAGTGGCGTAGCCCACACCAGCCGAACCAACCCATTGGCGATGTGCGGCAGACGCATACCCGTCGCGAGCACCCTGGTTGTCGGCCGGAGAGGTAGTGCGCTCTTCAGTTGAGCGAATACAAAGAACGAGACCTCCGACTCGGAGCGCAGGCGGAATAGCCGATCGCTTTCCGCAAGCAATAGGGGGACCACGCGACTCGGGCGCGTATCGCGATCAAAGTAGACGTGGACGATCTGGTCGTCCGGAAGGAGAAGTCGCGCGCATTCGCTCGACCCTTCCTCGGATATCAGCTCCACCGGAAGGCCCTTGAGAACTGCGTGCTCTTTGACGAGGTGCTTCAAGGTAAGGCTCACAACGATACGATGCATCTCGACATCCAGCAGCTGCACTTGGTCGTCTCCTTCCAACAGGCTGGCGAGATCCTCACCCTGATCCGGTCCTTCGTACCGGATGCAGCTCAACCCCAGGCCCGGTTCTGTCCGGCAGGCCTGCGCGACGTCCAGCAGTTCGTGCGCCGCGTTGCAAACTGATCTCAGCCAGGTGATAGCGGCAGCGAAGTGATCGAAATCGGATGTGGCCTCCGGAAAACGGTCAACGAAGAGCTGCGGGTCCAATACGTCATTGAGCCTTCGTGCGATTGGCGACACGCACCGGACTTCGTTACCCAGTTGCCAAACCGCACCGACAGTGCGGCTTGCACCTCCCGACGGAGACTGGTAGCGCAGCAGCTTGATGTGCCGGCTGACGATGCGGCTCGTACCCGCAATGGTTTTCAAGGGCTACCCCCTGTAGATTCGTCGCCCATCGACCTGAGGTCTTGCAGCATGGGCCGTGCAGCCAACGTCATCAATACGGCGGCAAGGGGCACTGTCGCCGCGAAGCCCAGAACCGCGAAGGCGATGGCCCCAACAGCGCCGCCACCCACAAACAACCCGAGGATCGTCGCAAAGAGTGCCAGCTTCTCGGAACCGGTAGCTGCCATGCGCTGGCCATTGGCTCGTCGAGGAACGTCATCGTGGATCCAATTGCCCAGTTCAACGCCCAGGTCCGTGATAACGCCCGTCATGTGCGTCGTCCTGATCTCGGTCTTCGAGACCTCGCTGACGATTGCGTTCTGCAGTCCCATGACGAAACACAGGAGAAGAAGAGTGGACGGAATAAACCAGTCGCCAAAAAACTCGGAATTGGCGCCGAGCACGCCGAACACCAACAGCAAAGCCGCTTCGAGCACAAGAGGGTGCGAGAACTCCGCATGAAGCCGTAGACGGCGCGCACGAGCAACCAACGCTCCGGTGGTTGCCGCGCCGCAGACGAATGAAGCGAGCAACGCGAACCCGACGACTGCCCAGGCGACGTGTCCCGAAATCAGGTCGTTCGCGATGGCGGAAATGAACCCGGTCATGTTCGACGTATAGCGTTGCACCGCAAGAAAACCACCGGCGTTGATCGCGCCGGCAGTGAACGCAAGCACGCCCCCTAGCTGGCGATCTGTCCGTTGGGCTCGGACCAAGCGGCTGAGTTCTTGAAAAATGTTCACTGCAGGACGATGGGGTCGTCGCGAACTCATCAGGGTCCGCGGCAAAGACACAAATATAGTTCTCATCATGTATAATTGCAATTATTATGAAACACACATTTAATGTGTGTATGTCACTGCGACGGGAGAGACCAGTCGGAACGCCGTATCCGCGGCGCCTTCGCCCGAGGCCCAATGGAACAGGCTGTTTAGTCGTGGCGTCAAGATCCTCGCAGTCGAGCGCAAGCCATCAGCAGTCTTCAGGGGAGCTGACGGAAGCTATCTACGGATCTCGATCTGCGTGATGGGATGAGCGGCCAGAAACTGATCGAGAAGGGCAGGGCGGCGCTACGACCCGACTTCAAGATACTGTTCGGTTCCAGCGAGCGGACAATCCAGAATCGGATGGGACGGGATCGTCCGTCGTCCGGTTCGAAAAGGGGCTTGTGTGAAGTTAGACATCCACGAAATTCTGAAGAGGCTTCCCCATCGCTATCCGTTCCTTTTGGTGGACCGTGTCGTGAAGCTGGAGAAGGGTACGCGGATCAAGGCACTGAAGAATGTCACGATCAACGAAGCGTTGTTCCAGGGTCACTTTCCTCATCGTCCCGTGATGCCCGGCGTGCTGCTGTTGGAAGCCTTGGCGCAGGCGGCCGCTTTGCTCGCGTTTGAGACTTTCGGTGAAACGCCTGACGACACGAAGATGTACTACTTCGGCGGAATCGATGCGGCGCGATTCAAAAGGCCGGTCGAACCAGGGGATCAGTTGATGATGGACGTGCAAATGGTGCGCAGGAAAGCGGGGGTCTTCAAGTTCAAGGGGAGCGGCCTTGTAGACGGGCACCTCGCCGTTGAGGCCGAATTGCTGTGCACGCGGGTGGTCATTGGGTGATGCATCGATACCACTAATGCTGCTTGGCCCAGCGCCTGGCCACGCATTGAGAAAGAAATTTGTCTACGGGTGGGAGAGAGGAGAAGGGAAATCCTGATTCTCAACATTCTCGGAAGCCGCGGCGGGCACCACGCGCGAGTCGCGCAAGGGACTACAGGGTGCGTTTCCTCCCCGGTGAGTTTGGCGTTTCGCGATCTATCGTTGAGGTCGTGTTCGGGCGGAGGGGAGGATCAAAGAGGGTGCGGCTTGCCAATCGGCATGGAGCCAATATGCTCCCCCGATTTTCTTGTCTGCCGTCGAGGCTGCGATGCGTGATGTTCGATTCGCTAGACGGTGCGCATCCGCTGGACTAAAACCCACCGTAAACAATGACGATGTCGCTGGTACGAAGCCCCGATGGCTGCTAAGGGGGGTCCGTCACACGCTGGTGGCCCAGCCTGGTTCGTCGTGCACCCTGAGTCGAGTTGCCTCCGTCGTGCGACCCATGCGTCGCCTTTCAGTGATCGCCTCCTTGCGTGCTTCGATTCGGGCATTGGTTTGCTGCACTCGACTGATTGCCTCTGTCCGGTGAGCTACCAGGAGTTGATTCAAGTTCTCGTGCGTCCATCGCCATGCGCAGGAAGCGGCATTGGCATGGCGATCGTGGTCGACGCCGCATTGGATGCAACGAACGCGGTGCTTGGTGTCTTGAGGGATGGTCAGAAGGCCCATTGCGCCGCAAGAGGCGCAGATTCTCGATGTAATGCTAATGCCTTTTAAGGCAACGCTGATCAAGCGCCGTTTATTGGCTATCCAGTATGCCGATGGCACGAGACGCATGAATTGAGACTGCTTTCGCGGGTTTTGCCCGAAATCGGAGC
>NZ_JBFUIU010000812.1:0-3901 GCF_056401695.1 Variovorax sp. P4_D9 | reverse complement strand
ACCATATGCCGACCGTCGCGCGCCAACTCGGTGTCACTCAGCCCGCGATCAGCGCAGCCGTGGGTCGCCTCGAGGAAGTGCTGGGCCAAAGGCTGTTCCTGCGCACAGCCAGAGGGCTCGTCCCCACGGACGCTGGAGCACGCTGGCTGATGCGCTTCGATCGGGCGCTGACAGAGCTGCGACGCATCGAGGATGACGTCTCTGCCGCTCAGGGCCGCCTCGAGGGGCTCGTCACTGTCGGCACCCTGCCTCTGGCCCGCACGCGTCTGCTTCCCATGGCAATCGACACCCTGCTCGCGCAGCATCCGGGGTTGCGGGTCCATTCCCTGGAAAGCCCCTATGAGCAACTGTGCGCCGGCCTGCTGGGCGGCAAGGTGGACTTCATCGTCGGGGCGTTACGACCCACTTCCGATCGTGATCTCGTCAGCGAAGCGCTTTTTGTCGACCAACTGCGACTGATCGCATCCGCCCGTCACCCGCTCGTAAGCCGAGAGCATCTGACGTTTGCGGACCTTAGGGAATACCCATGGATCCTGTCGCGACCGGGTACGCCACTTCGGGAATCGCTTGCGAACTACTTCATCTCACACGGTGAAGCGCCCCCGCGCGCAACAGTCGAAACCGGCGATCAGGCGCTCGTGCGCGGGATGCTGCTACAGGGCCGCATGATRACCGTGCTGTCGATTCACCAACTTCACTACGAGATCGAAGCCGGCCACCTCAAAGCCCTGCCATTGGCGATGCCCGGCCTCGAACGCAGCATCGGAGTGACGATGAGAGTTGGCGCCCGACTCTCAGCGACGGCGCAAGCGTTGCTGAACGAAATCCGCCGCCTCGCCGTCCGGACGAATTGAATTGCCTGAGCGACGTTTTCCGCTGCCCTCCCGCCTGGTGTTGAGATTGTTTAGAAGGCGGTAGGTCTACGCCCTGCTCTATAGCCGAACGCTCGCATGGAGTAGGTCAGCATCGCAGCGGGAGCCGTCGTTCACAGCGCGCCGATCTATGACTCAGATCGGCTGTTACGACCCGCACTAATTTCGGATTAGAGACCCGACCTATTTGAGGTCGAGACAGTGACGACTTGGGCAGATATTGCGCGCATCTCATCACTTTCGGGGCCGGGATGAAAGATTCTYTCACCTGAACGCCTAAGTCCCGATGAACCTCATGTCCCGCGATGTCTTGGGCAATATTCCAAAAGCACAATGCGTGCCGCTATGGCTGTGGGGGCGGCATGCCGCACCCCACAGCCATACGCAAGCATCTGACCCCCTGCGCAGTATCAAGGGTCCGCGGGCTGGCGCCCGCCCTTGACACCGCTTCGGCGGGAAGACCAGGAAACACCCCCGGGCCCCGCTGCGTCCCATCAACGCGGCCGCGCCGGGCGAGCGCAGTCAACTCCCGTTCGGCAACCGCATCCAGTTCGATCTTCCGGGCAACGCGCATGGCTCAAACCTCCGCAAAGCTTGGTATGCGCAGTATACTTTAAGTTCTATTATTTCGAGCGCACTACATTAGAATCCTTCGATCACTCCAGCGAGTTCAGGACTCTGCTGGAAGCTGCTTCAGGCTTCTCGACGTATATCCGAGGCCTTGAGGCAGGCTATGCGGTGCTGACTGGCCTCGCTGGCGACCTGAACACCGGCCCGCTTGGCGACAGCACAAGCGAGGATGAAAAATGTTCGTAGAGCGAAAGGAACTGCGCGGCGCGCAATGGCCGCTTCGCGGCATCGAATGTGGAAGGACGTAGGGCAGGAATGGGCCTACCCAGAGAGGACAGACAGCGACCGCAACTGCTCGCCCGATAGCCGCCGTTGGCCGAACTCATGTCGCAGACTCCGATCGCAGACGGAGCGCTTGCGCCAATGCTCGCTTGCCAAAATCAGGGAAACCACTAGCCAAACAACGCAATAACGTACATATCGCACCATGCAGAGTACCAAGGCCGCATGGGTCAACCTCCAGAATTAGTCTCACGGCGCCGCACCGGTCGCCGATTCCAAACGGAGACAAATCTCATGAAGCTGATCCTCAAGACGGGCTTGGTGCTCGCACTCGCAGCCGCCGGCCTCGCCCGCGCCGAGACCGAACTAGTCATCGCGACCGTCAACAACGGTCACATGATCGAGATGCAGAAGCTCACTCCCTTCTTCGAGAAGGCCCACCCCGACATCAAGCTCAAGTGGGTCACTCTGGAAGAGGGCACGCTGCGGCAGCGCGTGACCACCGACATCGCCACCAAGGGCGGCCAGTTCGACGTGATGACCATCGGCATGTACGAAGCACCTATTTGGTCGAAGAAGGGCTGGCTGTTGCCGATCGCCACCGATGCCGCGTATGACGTCGACGACCTGTTGCCGGCCATCCGCTCTGGCCTGTCGCTCGACGGCAAGCTCTACGCCTCGCCCTTCTATGGCGAGAGCTCGATGCTGATGTACCGCAAGGACCTGGCCGAAAAGGTCGGCTTCAAGATGCCCGACCAGCCGACCTGGACCCAGGTGAAGGAGTTTGCGGACAAGGTCAACGATCCCAAGGGCGGCGTGTACGGCATGTGCCTGCGCGGCAAGCCGGGCTGGGGCGACAACATGGCCTTCCTGAGCACGCTGGTCAACACCTATGGCGGCCAGTGGTTCGACATGCAATGGAAGCCGCAGATCGACACCAAGCCCTGGAAGGACGCCATCACCTTCTATGTCGACCTGATGAAGAAGGACGGCCCGCCCGGTGCCTCGGCCAACAGCTTCAACGAGAACCTGGCGCTCTTCAACGAGGGCAAGTGCGCAATGTGGGTGGACGCAACCATTGCGGCATCGTTCATCAGCGACCCCAAGCAGTCGAAGGTCGCCGACAAGGTAGCATTCGCGCAGGCACCCACGGCTGTCACGCCCAAAGGCGCCAACTGGCTGTGGGCTTGGTCGCTGGCAATCCCCGCCAGCTCGACCAAGGTCGACGCCGCGCAGACCTTCGTCAAGTGGGCCACCTCAAAGGACTACATCAAGCTGGTCGCCAAGGAAACGGGCTGGAATACCGTGCCCACCGGCACGCGCAAGTCGACCTATGAAACGCCGGAGTTCCTCAAGGCCTCGAAGTTTGCCGAAGCGGAAAAGAAGGCCATCGACACCGCCAACCCGAACGACAGCACGCTGCCAAAATCCCCGTACTCGGGCGTGCAATACGCGGCCATCCCTGAGTTCCAGGCCATCGGCGTGGCGGTGGGTCAGCAGATGAGCGCCGCACTTTCGGGCAAGGTGACGGTCGACCAGGCGCTCAAGACCTCACAACTGGCAGCCGAGCGCGAAATGAAAAAGGCCGGTTACTACAAGTGACCTGAAAACCCCTCCCCCTCCGGCGGGAGGGGGCTGCGATTGAGGCTCCAGCCGCGTTGCCGTGGCACCCCCTCCCCCATCCGAGCCTTCCCAAGCGGGGTAAGGCACCAAGGAGACCTATGAACCGATTGATGCCCAGGGTGCTGATGGCGCCCGCCGTGCTGACGCTCTTCCTCTGGATGATCGTGCCGCTCGTGATGACGTTGTATTTCTCGTTCGTCACATACAACCTCATGCAGCCCGGCGACCGTCCGTTTGCAGGCATCGAGAACTTTCACTACTTCAKCACCGACCCCGAYTTCTGGCCGGCGGTSTSGAACACGMTGRYGCTGATMGGCAGCGTSATCGYSATCACRGTGRTSCTKGGCGTGKKGCTGGCSCTGCTGGTCAACGARCCCTTYCCCGGMCGMGGCRYCGTSCGCGTGCTKCTGATCTCGCCCTTYTTCGTCATGCCSACGGTSAAYGCRYTGCTSTGGAAGCACATGATGATGAACCCGATCTACGGCGTGCTGGCCGACCTCTGGCGCGCCTTCGGGGCCGAGCCSGTCGACTGGCTGACCGACCTGCCGCTGTTC
>NZ_JBFUIU010000811.1:0-3902 GCF_056401695.1 Variovorax sp. P4_D9 | reverse complement strand
GGCCGGGGCAGCGGCGGCGCCTTGGCCGCCGGTGTTGCGGCGGCGGGCTCCGGATGCGGCGCCGGCGGCGGCGCGATCACGATGCTGCGCGTGATGAAGGTGTTCGCCAGCGGCGAGGGGCGCTCTCCGGTGAACGGCGGCGCCAGCCCCAGCAGCGCCAGGTGCACCAGCGCCACGACCGCGGTCAGCAACGCCAGCCCGCGCCAGGGCGGGCGCGGAAAGTCGGGGGCATCGGGCAGGGGGGCGGAGGGCATCGAGGATGGAGCGGACGCCGGCCCAGAGGTTCACCTCGGTACACTGCCGCCCGTCCAACCAGTTTAGTAGCGATGCCGCGCCGGCATCCGCCGCCACCCATGAAACTCGCCACCCTCAAAGACGGTTCGCGCGACGGCCAGCTCGTCGTCGTCTCGCGCGACCTCGCCAGCGCCCACTACGCCACCGGCATCGCCAGCCGCATGCAGCAGGTGCTCGACGACTGGGGCTTCATGAGCCCGCAGCTGCAGGATCTCTACGACGCGCTGAATGCCGGTCGGGCCCACCACGCCTTCCCCTTCGACCCGGCGCAGTGCATGGCGCCGCTGCCGCGCGCCTACCAGTGGGCCGATGGCTCGGCCTACCTGAACCATGTCGAGCTGGTGCGCAAGGCGCGCAATGCCGAGGTGCCCGAGAGCTTCTACACCGACCCGCTGATGTACCAGGGCGGCAGCGACGACTTCATCGGTCCCTGCGATCCGGTGGTCGTCGCCAGCGAGGCCTTCGGCATCGACTTCGAGGCCGAGATCGCGGTGGTCACCGGCGACGTCAGGATGGGCGCCACGCCGGCCCAGGCGCTCGACGGCATCCGGCTCGTGATGCTGGCCAACGACGTGAGCCTGCGCAACCTGATCCCGGCCGAGCTGGCCAAGGGCTTCGGCTTCTTCCAGAGCAAGCCGGCGACCGCCTTCAGTCCGGTGGCGGTGACGCCGGGCGAACTCGGCGAGGCCTGGCAGGGCGGCCGCGTGCACCTGCAGCTGCAGAGCAGCTGGAACGGCCGCAAGGTCGGGATGTGCGACGCCGGCGAGGAGATGACCTTCCACTTCGGCGAGCTGATCGCGCACATCGCCAAGACCCGCAACGTGCGCGCCGGCACAATCGTCGGCAGCGGCACCGTGAGCAACAAGGGCGTCGAGAAGAAGGGCCGGATGGAATGGCCCAAGGGCTACAGCTGCATCGCCGAGAAGCGCTGCATCGAGACCATCCAGGACGGCCAGCCCAGCACCGAGTTCATGAAGTACGGCGACACCATCCGCATCGAGATGAAGGACCGCGACGGCCTGTCGGTTTTCGGCGCGATCGACCAGGAAGTGGTGACGCCGGCGGCGGCGCGGTAACCGGTGCTCAGCCCGGCACCCCGCGCAACAAATCCTTCAAACCCCGAATCCCCAGCCGCCGGAACGCCCTGTATTGGTGCGTGCGCACCGTCGTCAGTTCGATGCCGATCTCGCGCGCCGCCTCCTTGGCGGTCTTGCCGGCCAGAAGGTGGCCGACCACCTCGCGTTCGCGCAGGCTCAGCCCCAGCAGGCGCGAGGCCAGCGCCGGTTCCGCCGCCTCGCGGGCAGCGACCGCGCTGCGGCCGTGGGCGGCGGTGGCGTCGGCCAGCAGCGCGGCGTGGGTTTCGAGCAGCGCGAAGTCCGCCGGCCCGAAGTCGGGCTGGGCCAGACTGCGGTAGAAGCTCACGGCGGCGCGCTGGCCGCTCGGCAGCAGCAGCAGCACCGAGGCGCGCTCGCGAATGCCGACATCGCCATAGCAGGCGGCCCGGTAGGCCGGGTCTTCGACCTCTTCGGCGCGATGGTGGCCGAGCCAGAGTTGCGGACGCTTCGGCAGCTTGCGTCCGGCTAGCCAAGCCATGTGCGGATCGAGCCGGTCGAAGCGCTCGGCGACATAGCGTTCGGCGGTGCGTTCCGCCGTATTGCCATAGCTGCTGGCCGCCGAGATGGTTTCGATGCGGCCGTTGGCGCCGGCCGCGAACACGGTACAGAAAGTCACCGGCAGCACCTCGTGCATGGCCGCCAGGTAGCTCGCGGCCAAGTGCGCCGTGCCGATCCCGGCCAGCACGCGGCTGACGACCGGCGCCGCCAGGGCCCCGCTGTCGGCACGCACGGGCCAACGCTTCATTGCAATCCTAGGGTAATCACTTCGTACGAAGTTATGACACAGCCGTTGCAGGCGCATCCGGACAATCCCCTTCCATGAACACCACTGCCGTGATTCCCCCCGCCGCCCGGGCCGGCGACGCCGCCACCGGCCCTCTGCCACCGGAGGCCGCCGAGCTGCCGCCTTCTGTCGGCGCCTTCCACTACACGCGCTTCGCGCCCTGGCTGCCGCCGCTGGCGCAGGGCGTCGAGCCCGGCCGCCACCCGGTCGTGATCGCCGGCGGCGGGCCGGTCGGCATGTCGCTGGCGCTCGGGCTTGCCAACCATGGCGTGCGCAGCGTGATCCTGGAGGCCGACGACACGGTCTGCGTCGGCAGCCGTGCGGCCTGCATCTCGCGCCGCAGCCTGGAGATCGTCGAGCGCCTCGGCGCGCTGCCGGCCTTCCTGGCCAAGGGCCTGCCCTGGACCGGCGGCCGCAGCTTCTATAAGACCGAGGAGGTGTTCCGCTTCGAGATGCCGCACGACGAGCGGCAGAAGCTGCCGCCGATGATCAATCTCGAGCAGTACTACATCGAGCAATACCTGCTGGACGAGATCGTCCGCCGCAACGCCTCGGCGCCGGGCCTGATCGATATCCGCTGGGGCAGCACGCTGACCGGATTCACGGAGGAGCCGGATGGCCTGCTGCTGTCGGTGCGCAATGCGCTCGGGGACTACGCCCTGCGCGGCCAGTGGCTGGCGGCCTGCGACGGCGGCCAGAGCTTCGTGCGCAAGACGCTCGGCCTCGAGCTGGTGGGCACCGGCTACGAGGGCCGCTACGTGATCATCGACATCGAGCTGCACAGCACGCATCCGACCGAGCGCCGGGCCTGGTTCGACCCGCCGTGGAACCCGGGCTCGACCGTTCTGATGCACAAGCAGCCCGACGACATCTGGCGCATCGACTACCAGCTGCGCGCCGGCCAGAGCACCGAGGAGGCACTGCAGCCCGCGGCGGTGCAGGAGTTCGTGCAGCGGCATCTTGATGCCATCGGCGAAGGCCACCTGCCCTGGCACACGGTCTGGACCTCGGTCTACCGCGCCGGCGCGATGACGCTGGAGAGCTATCGCCACGGCCGCGTGCTGTTCGCCGGCAATGCCGCGCATGCGATGCCGATCTTCGGCGTGCGCGGCCTCAATTCGGGTCTCGACGACGCCGACAACCTGGCCTGGAAGCTCGCGCTGGTGGCGCGCGGCGTGTCCGACGCCTCGCTGCTCGACAGCTATTCGCAGGAGCGCATCGCGGCCTTCCACATCAACGCCGAGAACGCGATGCGCAGCACTGAGTTCATGTCGCCGCCTTCGCGCGGATTCGACCTGCTGCGCGAGGCCGCGCTGTCGCTGTCGGGTGCGCACCGCGGCATCGCCAACCTGATCAATCCGCGCCAAACGGAGGCCGTGGGCTATGCGGGATCGGCGCTGTCGAGCGAGGGCGACGACCTGGCGGCCGGCCCATGCCCCGGCGAGGCGATGCCCGAGCAGGCGCTGGCCGATGGCGCGCACCTCACGAATCGGATCGGACCCGCCTTCACCGTGCTGCTGCTGAAGCTCCCGCAGGCGGAAGGCGGGCTGCGCGCCGAGGTTGTAAAGGCTCAGGCCGGCCCGCTGCCGGTCGCGCTGTGCGAACTGTCGCCGGACGATGCCGAGCCGCAGGTGTTCGCGGCGCTCGGCGCGCAGCAGGGGGCCGTCTACCTGCTGCGTCCCGACGGCCACGTGGCCGCACGCTGGCGC
>NZ_JBFUIU010000810.1:0-3910 GCF_056401695.1 Variovorax sp. P4_D9 | reverse complement strand
CTGTCTGCGCTGAACGCCCGCGCGTCTTCCCAAGCGCCTTGGTCCAGTGGTTGAGCATCCCCTCGGCCAGTTGATGGTCATGGCTCAGCGTGTCTCGATGTCATCGCAAACGGGCAGCGGGCCACGATGATTTCCTTCAGCAGCAGGAGGGCGAAGGTTTGACGGCCACACCGACAAGCTTGCCGCGAGAGGTGGGTGCGCAGCAGGCAGATGCCTGCGCTTCGGGCTCCCTGGTGCCATCACCAAAAACCGGAATGTTGTCAAGGGTGTGGAAGTGCTCCCAGGCGATGCCCTGCGGGTCGGTGACCCAGTGCTTCTCGCTGCGCGCGTAGCAGCAATCGGTCTCGCCCTCGTCGAGGAGCGCCATGTCTGCGGCCATGGCGCGGGCCTTCAATTCGGCGAGTTCTTCTGCGTTGTCGGTCTGGAATCCCAGATGGTGGACACCTGCGGCATCGCCGCGCGTCGAGATGGCAAAGTTGATGCGTGGGTCTTCGGGCAGCCACTTGGCATAGTCCGCCTCGACGCGGGTGGGTTCAGCGGCAAAGAGCTTCGAGTAGAAGGCGATGCTTGCCTTCAGATCCTTGACATGCGCGTGGACGTGAAATCTCTTCATGGTTGGCTCCTCGGGAGTGAAGTCAGCACTTGCAGACGTCGCCAGCAGTTTTCACCGCGCAGGCGGCACCTTGGCAACAGTTGTCGGTGAGGTAGCCGAGCAGCGCATTCATGTTGTCGTATGCGGCTCGATAGATGAGGTGGCGACTGGCCCTCTCTTAGGTCACCAGGCCGGAGTTCGCCAGTTCCTTGAGGTGAAACGACAGGGTGGCGGCGGGCACGGCCAGCGCATCCTGCATGACGCCGGGAGTGAGGCCGCCTTGCCCCGCCACCACCAAGGCGCGGAACACCTCAAGGCGCAAGGGGTGAGCCAGCGCTGCCAAGGCTTGGACGACTTCTTTCTTTTCCATGTTTCGAGAATAGTCGAAAGATACACGATGGTCAACGCGGCCAAGGCGCAGGCTGCCTGCCCGGGCGGGCCCAATCCGACGCTTACGGTGCCGCTGCTAGTCCCACGCTGGAAGGCTGCGCAAGGCATCGTTCGGCCGGTCGACGATGTCGACGCCGGTAATGTCTTTTCCGCCCGGCAAGAGCTCGACGTCGCAAATGACCTCCCAGGTATGGTTCTCGGTGCGCCGCGCAAGGCAGACCTCCTCGCCGGCGGCAAGCAGGCCGGCGCATTCGGCGATGCTGATCCGTTGAGCCGCGCCGAGCGTCAAATCCTTCGAACCGAACTCCTTTTCAGCGACCGGATGAATGGCCACGAGATCGATCCTGCCGCCCGCGTAGTGAACAGCCGTGATTGCATGCTGTGCCATATGCGCCCTCCATTCGTGGAAAGCGCCAGTATGGCTGGGGCGGCTGTCGGCGTCACGGGAAGGATTGCACATCTACCCGACGCAGATGGCCCCCATCATTCGCCGGCCGCCGGAGCGCGAATCGGGCGACGCGACTCAGCCGAAGCGGCTATCGTACGGCGCTTTGAGGAGCGCACCATGGACCTGCAACTCGACAATCGCCTCGCCCTGGTCTCCGGCAGTACGGCCGGCATCGGACGTGCCATCGCCGAAGCGCTGAGCGCCGAGGGCGCCCGCGTGATCGTCAACGGCCGCACGCAGGCGGGCGTCGACGAGGCGGTCGCCGCCATCGAGAAATCCACCGGCCGCAAGCCCCTGGGCTTCGCCGGCGATCTCGGCCAGGCGGGGCCGGCCGAGGCGCTGGTGCGCCAGTTCCCGGGCATCGAGATCCTGGTCAACAACCTGGGCATCTTCGAACCCAAGGCCTTCGAGGACATCCCTGACGAGGACTGGCGGCGCTTCTTCGAGGTCAACGTGCTGAGCGGCGTGCGGCTGGCGCGGCTGTGCCTGCCGGCGATGAAGCGGGCGAACTGGGGACGCATCGTCTTCATCTCGAGCGAGAGCGGGGTGCAGATCCCGGTGGAGATGATTCACTACGGCATGACCAAGACCGCGCAGCTCGCGGTCGCGCGCGGGCTGGCCGAATCGGTGGCCGGCACCGGCATCACGGTAAACAGCGTGCTGCCCGGCCCGACCCGATCGCGCGGTGTCGGCGACTTCGTCGAGGCGCTGGCCGCGTCGGAGAAGAAGAGCTTCGAGGACACCGAGCGCGACTTCTTCAAGAACGCGCGGCCGAGCTCGCTGATCCAGCGCTTCGCGACCCCGGCCGAGGTGGCGTCGCTGGTGGCCTATGTGGCCAGCCCGCTGGCTTCGGCGACCACCGGTGCTGCCTTGCGGGTGGACGGCGGGGTGGTGCGCAGCGTGGTGTGAGCCGGCCCGGCGCACTCACTGCAACGCCTGGTAGCGCTCGAGCGCGACGCGGGCGTCGATCAGCAGGCGCTCGCGGCCGAGTCGCTGGTCCAAGCCGCCGCGGCGCACGATGTCGAGGACGCCGGGGTTCAGGCCGACCAGCCAGACCTCGGCGCTGCGAGCCTTGGCCTGTTCGTCGCTGGCCATCAGCGCTTGCAGCGCCGAGTACTCGATGTCGGTCACGCGGCTCAGGTCCAGCGCCAGCACGCGCAGCCGGTGCTGTTCGACCAGCTGTGGATCCGGTCCGTCACGTACTGTGCGTTGAGGAAGAACAGTCGACCCCCGGGCCGCCGTATCAGCAGGCCTTCGAAGGTCTCGTCGTCGGGATGCTCGGAGGAAAGTGGCCGCAGCACGGCGGTGGCCCGCTTGCGCCCGATGACCGACACGCGCGAGTGGGCGATCTGGATGCCGAGCCCGATGATCGACACGATGATGGCCACCACGATGCCCTTGAGCGTGCCGAACACGAGAACGCCGGCACAGGCGACCAGCGTCCCGCGGCGCCACCAGCCTCGTGGCCAAGGAAGTGCGGGGCATGACGATCGATGCGATGGCGCCCTCCCCGAGGAGGAGAAGCGCTACCTCAACCACTACGCAATGCTGCAAGAGCGCCTGCGCTCGCGCGACTTCGACGTCACGGGCCCGCTTCATCAGCAGCCCGCCGCTGCCGCTGATGAATACGGCAAGGCCGCCCCTCACGGGGATGTGGCAGAACGAACTTAACAGTTCGGTCCAGGACGGGGACGAACGCCAGGAGGCTGCGATGAAGTGCATGCCCATCCCTGATGGCCACCGAGGCATGGCTGGTGATGACCCCCGAGGAGCGGGTGGACGGGTAGTGCTTCAGCACCTTCACCTCCTCGTATTGGCGAGGGCAAGTGTCGAAGCCGTTGATCGCCGGGCAGTTCCTGAAGCTGCAGGGCGTGGTGCACGGACTTACCGGCGGCACGGGCTCGATGGTGGGCAGCTTCCGCAAGCTGGACGGGATGGTCGGCAAGGCCCGCCAGGGCAAGGTCGTCGGCGATCGAAACTCCATCGTCCGGACACTGCGAATGACCCGGAACTCCGACGGGTCGATCAATCCGATCGAGTAGGTGATGACGACCGCCGCCAGCGTTGCATATGGCATCAGGCCGAGCAGCGGCGCCAGCAGCAGCATCGTCGCCAGGGCCGCGCCCGCGGTGACCAGGGAGGCCTTCTGCGACCGCCCCCCACGGCGCGCACCACCGCCGTCTGCGAGGTGCCGGCTCCGGCCGGCATTGCACCGAACAGGGCGCCGAGCAGGTTGCCCGCCCCGGTGGCGACCAACTCGCGGTTCGCATCGATCGGAGGTTCACCCGGGCGGCCGAAGGCGCGGCCTGCCGCGATCGTTTCGCTGAAGCTCATCAGCGCGATGCCGAGCGCACCCGGCAGCAATTGCTCGACCAGGGCGATGTCCGGCAGCGTGAGGGAAGGGAATCCCTGTGGGATCAGCCCGACCGTCGAGACCCGGAGTGCCTTCAGGCCGAAGAACCACGAGTCGGCAATGCCGC
>NZ_JBFUIU010000809.1:0-3915 GCF_056401695.1 Variovorax sp. P4_D9 | reverse complement strand
ATGCGCGACACCGCGATCGAGATGTCGTGCTTGATGTTGAGGCCTTCCTCGGCCTGCGCCATCGGGATGCTCTCACGCACGTGCCAGAGCTGGTGCGCCTGCGTGAGGCTCTCGGCGACCACCGCGTCGCTCAYGCAGCCGGCCTCGAAGGCGGTCTCGAGCAGTGCCTCGAAGCGCCCGCGGGCGTGCTCCTCCGATTCGTTGTCGGAGTTCTCGAGCAGCACGCAGTAGGGCGCGGCCGGATCGTCGACGAAAGGCACGCGCAGCGCCGGAAAGTGCTTGGCGACCAGGCTCAACGCGAACTTGCCCATGACCTCGAAACCCGTCAGGCCCGGGCCGAGGCGGCGGTGAGCCAGGCCCAGCAGCGTGACCGCGTGCGCGAGCGACGGCACCGCCGCCCAGGCCGTGAGCTGCGCGGCCGGCAGCGGATAGAGCTTCATCGTTGCCGCGGTGATGATGCCGAGCGTGCCTTCGCTGCCGATCATGAGATCGCGCAGGTCGTAGCCGGTGTTGTCCTTGCGCAGGCCGCTGGTGCCTTCCCAGACCTCGCCCTGCGGCGTCACGACCTCGAGCCCGAGGCAGAGGTCGCGAGTATTGCCGTAGCGCAGGACCTGCGTGCCGCCGGCATTGGTCGCCAGGTTGCCGCCGATGGTGCAGCTGCCCTCGGCCGCCAGGCTCAGCGGGAACAGGAAGCCGGCGTGGCGCGCCGCTTCCTGCAGGGTCTGCAAGATGCAGCCGGCCTCGACCGTCATCGTGAGGTTGGCGGCGTCGATGCCGCGGATCGCGTTCAGCCGCTGCAGGCTCAACAGCACCTGCGTGCCGCTCTCGTCCGGGATCGAGCCGACCGCCAGGCCGGTGTTGCCGCCTTGCGGCACCAGCGCGGTGCCGGCGGCGGCACAGGCCTTGACCACCTCGGCCACCTGCAGCGTGTCGCCCGGCCGCACCACGGCCAGCGACTTGCCGCGCGAGCGCTTGCGCCAGTCGTGCTCCCAGGCGCTCAGGTCGCCTTCGGTGAGTACATTCGCCGCGCCGACGATCGCGCGCAACTGCTCCAACAGAACGCTCATGGCGTCGCCCCTTCGAGTTTGCGGGCCTGGGCGGCATTGCGCAGGCGCAACCGCACGTGCCAGGCGCAGGCCGTGAAAAGCGCCAGGCACAGCAGGACCTGGATCAGCGCCAGCACTTGGCCGACTCCGTTGGTGTCGCTCCAGGCGCGCACCACGCCTTCGGTGAAATAGAGCCAGACCATCAGGCTGACCCAGCGATAGGTGTACATGCGGTTTTTCAGCAGGCCGGCCAGCGGCAGCACCAGCGGCAGCACCTTGAGCGCCAGCCAGGAGCCGCCCGGCCGCAGCGGCGCCAGCCACAGCTCCCAGGCGAGCCCGAGCACGATCAGCCCGACCAGGCTGCCGACAGCGAGCCATCGGGTGGCGGAAACGGAGGCGGGAGGGAGGTTGGACTCGGTCAAGGCAGCTCGAATGGGGCGGGTTGCGCCGGGGCGGCGAAAGACCCGGTGGCATGATACCGGCCATGAATCGCCGGCAACTCTGGAGGGATCTTTCGCACTTTCCCTGGGGCAACACCGCCGCCGTGCTCGGCGAGCGTTTTCGGGAAGACCGGCTCGGCCTGACCGCCAGCAGTCTGACTTTCACCACCACCATCGCGATGGTGCCCTTCTTCACCGTGGCGGCGGCGCTGTTCACGGTGTTCCCGATTTTMAGCAAGATGCAGGGCCGGGTCCAGCGCTGGCTGATCGACAGCCTGATCCCCGACAACATCGCGCGCCAGGTGCTGGGCTACCTGAACCAGTTCGCGAGCAAGGCCAGCGGCCTCGGCGTCGCCGGCCTGGTGGTGCTGCTGGTCACCGCGGTGGCGCTGATCCTGACCATGGACAGGGCGCTTAACAGCATCTGGCGCGTGCGCAGGCCGCGGCCGCTGGCGCAGCGGGTGCTGATCTACTGGGCCGCGATCACGCTCGGCCCGCTGGTGCTGGCGCTGAGCCTCAGTACCACGGCGGCCTTCTTCTCGGCCTCGCGCGAGTTCGTCGGCGGCGCCATGCTGAAACTGCTGTTTGACGGCTTCGAATTCGCGCTGCTGGCCGGCGGCATGGCGGCGCTCTACCGCTACGTCCCGAACACCCACGTGAAATGGACGCACGCCTTGGCCGGCGGCCTCTTCGTCGCCACCGCGATCGAGCTCGCCAAGCGCGTGCTGGGCTACTACCTGAGCCTGGTGCCGACCTATTCGGTGCTGTACGGCGCCTTCGCGACCGTGCCGATCCTGCTGGTGTGGATCTACGTGGCGTGGGTCATCGTGCTGTTCGGCGCCGTGATCGCGGCCTACCTGCCGAGCCTCCTGACCGGGGTGGCGCGGCGCGGTGGCGCGGCCGGCTGGCCGCTGCAGCTGGCGGCGGAGGTGCTTCAGTACCTGCATGCCGCGAAATCGACGCCCGCCAGCGGCCTGGGCGCGGCGGAGCTGGTCGGCCGGATGAAGGTCGACGCGCTGCAACTCGCGCCGGTGCTCGAGACCCTGGTCGCGCTCGACTGGATCGCGCCGCTGGCGGAGGAGCGCGACAACGACGATCCGCGCTTCGTGCTGCTGGTCGACCCCGCCATTCCGCTCGAGCCGCTGCTGCGCGAACTGCTGATGCCGCAGGCACCGCCGCTGCGCAACCTGTGGACCCGGGGCCCTTTGGAGAGCCTGCGGCTGCAGGATCTGCTGGCGAATCGATAATGGCGCTCCCCGGCCTTCGTATCTCCGACACTGCCTTGACCGATTTCTCAACCACCGCCGCCGACGATCGACTCTGGGTCGTCTGCCTGTGCGCCGAATGGTGCGGCGCCTGCCGCGAGTACTGGCCCCTGTTCGAACAGGTGGCGCGCGGGCATCCGCGCCTCCGCTTCGCCTGGGTCGATATCGAGGACCACGCCGACATCGCGGACGATTTCGACGTCGAGACCTTCCCGACGCTGCTGATCGCCAGCGATGCCGGCACCCGCTTCCTCGGGCCGCTGCTGCCCCACGCCGAAACGCTCGCGCGCCTGCTGGATGCGCTCCAGCCCGCGCAGGCATCGGCGCCCGAGGTGACGACCCTGCTCGCCGCACTCCAGCGCGAGCCCCGGACCTTCACGGTCGCTTGAGCCCGCGAGAACCAGGCGGCCGATGAAAGTCATCCTCTTCGGCGCGACCGGCATGGTGGGGCAGGGCGTGCTGCGCGAATGCCTGCTCGATGGCGACGTGACGCAAGTGCTGAGCGTCGGCCGCCGGCCGAGCGGCGAGGCGCATCCCAAGCTGCGCGATCTGGTCGTGCCCGATCCGGGCCAGCTTTCGGCAGCGGCAGGCGAACTGTCCGGTTTCGATGCCTGCTTCTTCTGCCTTGGCGTGTCCTCCGTCGGCATGAGCGAGGAGGATTACAGGCGTGTGACCTACGACCTGACGCTCGGGGCGGCACGGACCCTCGCCCGGCTCAACCCGCAGATGACCTTCGTCTACGTGACGGGCGCCGGCACCGACAGCACCGAGCGTGGGCCCAGCATGTGGGCGCGCGTCAAGGGCGCGACCGAGAACGCGCTGATGCGGCTGCCGTTCAAGGCAACCTACATGTTCCGGCCGGGCATCATCCAGCCGATGCACGGTGTGCGCTCCAAGACCGCGCAGTACCGATGGATCTATGTGCTCGCGAACCCGCTGTTCGGTCTCGTGCGTCGCTGGGCGCCGAATCGGGTCACGACCAGCGAGCAAGTCGGACGCGCCATGCTGGTCGTCGCCAAGCGCGGCGCGCCGAGTCCTCTGGTCGAGATGGCGGACATCAACGCGCTGCGCTGACGCTATCTCAAGCGCTGCGCGCGGGGCGTGTGGGGAGTTCGGGGCGCGTGCCGAGGCCACCGGGTGGCCCCCTCCGCGAATGTCCCCTGG
>NZ_JBFUIU010000808.1:0-3932 GCF_056401695.1 Variovorax sp. P4_D9 | reverse complement strand
CAGTTATCACATGGAGACAAATTGATGCAAACTTCCTCCTCGCCTTCGAATCTGCAGTTCAGCCACATCGGCCTGTACGTCACCGACCTGCCGCGCATGGCACGCTTCTACAAGCAAGCTCTTCGCTTCACGCAGACGGATGCTGGCGACCTGGGCACGGTGCAGCTGGTTTTCTTGAGCCGTGACCCCAGCGAGCACCACCAACTGGTACTGGCCACGGGCCGTCCTGCCGACATGGCGTTCAACGTGGTGAACCAGATTTCCTTTCGGGTGCCTGATCTGGCGACCCTGCGTCGCTTCCATGACCGGTTGCTGGCCGAAGGTGCCACCGACATGCACCCGGTGACCCACGGCAATGCGGTGTCGGTGTATTGCCGGGATCCCGAGGGCAACCGTCTGGAGTTGTTCATGGACACCCCCTGGTATTGCGACCAGCCACTGCGCGAGAGCATCGACCTGAGCCAGTCGGACGAGGCCATCCTTGCCCAGGCCGAGGCCATCGCCAAGCGCTTGCCCAAGTTCATGAGCCGGGCGCAGTGGCAGGCCGATGTCGCCCGTCGGATGCAGGAAGATCAGAATGTCTGAGCACTCGCACGTCTATGACGTGGCCATCGTGGGCCTGGGGCCCACCGGGGCTACGCTGGCCAACCTGCTTGGCGCCGCGGGCCGCTCGGTGCTGGTGCTGGAGAAGGAGGCCGGCATCTTTGCGCTGCCGCGTGCCATCCATTTCGATGGGGAAGTGCTTCGCATATTCCAGTCGGCGGGCTTGCGGGAGCAGGTGCTGGCGATCTCCCGTCCCGGCACGCAGGGCATGYATTTCGTCAATGGCGCTGGCGCGACGATGCTCATCCGTGGTGGTACGTCCGCCCTGGGCCCCCATGGAGGTGCCAATAACTACTACTTCCACCAGCCAGAACTGGAGGCGGTGTTGCGAGACAGCCTGTCGCGCTTCGCGCAGGTGCAGGTCGAGCTGAGGCATGAGCTGGTCGGTGTCGAGCAGGACGCCGAGCTCGCCACGCTGAGCTACCGCTCGATGGACAGCGGCGAGCTCCATTCGGCGCAGGCGCGGTATGTCGTCGGTTGCGATGGGGCTCGCTCCCCCGTCCGCCAGCACATCGAAAGTCCCATGGTCGACCTGGGTTTGCGCCAGCCCTGGCTGGTGTTCGATGTGGTGCTGGAGCAGCCGGTGGACCTGCCGGACCACACGATCCAGCACTGCGACCCGCGCCGTCCCATGACCTACTGTAACGTGGTGGGTGCGCGCCGGCGTTGGGAGATCATGGTGCTGCCCGATGACGACCGCGAGGCGCTTGTTCAGCCGGAGAGCCTCTGGAAGATGGTGGCGCCATGGGTGCGCCCGGACCAGGCGCGGCTGGAGCGCGCGGCCATCTACACCTTCCACTCGGTGATCGCCGATGGCTGGCGCGAGCGGCGCCTCTTCCTGGCCGGCGATGCGTGCCACCAGACGCCGCCCTTCCTCGGACAGGGCATGTGCGCTGGCATCCGGGATGCTTCGAACCTGGCCTGGAAGCTCGATGCGGTGCTCGCCGGCCGCGCGCCGGAGGCCCTGCTGGACACCTACGAGTCCGAGCGCAAGCCGCACGTGCGCGCGCTGATCGAGCTGGCCGTGCGCCTGGGCAGCATCATCCAGACCACCGATCCCGGGCAGGCTGCCGAGCGGGATGCGAAGCTCAAGGCCGGCCGACCGGAGGTCTTCGAGCTGCCGCCGCAGTTGCTCGGTGCCGGCGCCTTCGACGCCACGCCGGACAGCCCGGCCGGGCGGCCCTTTCCGCAGCCGCGTCTGGAGGATGGACGCCTGCTGGATGAACTGCTGGGGCGTCGAAGCGCCGTGATCGGGCACAAGGACGCGCTCTCGGCCGCCGCTCCGGCGACAGCGCAGCGCTGGCAGCACAGCAACGCCATCGTGATCGACCGTCCGGATCCGCTGCTGGATGCATGGCTGCGGGCCCACAACGTCAGTGCCGTGATACTGCGGCCCGACCGATATATCGTCGGCGTGGCGCGCTCAGGGGCTGATCTGGATCGCATTTCGCAATACCTCCCCGTCGCGCCATGAACCACTCATCGGGGAATTGCCGTGTCCGAACCTTCAACGTCGAGCCTGGAGCGCATGCTGGGGGTGCTCGACCTTTTCGACGACACCCATCTGACGCGTACTGCGGAGGACATCGCCACGACCTTGGACGTCTCGCTGCCCACCAGCTACCGCTACGTACGGCTGCTGCTGCAGGCGGGCCTCCTGCAGCGCGTGGAGGATTCGCACTACGCTCTGGGACCGCGCATCATCCTGCTGGACCACTACATCCGACGCGCCGACCCGGTACTCAAGGTGGGACTGCCCATTTTGCGGGAGTTGGTCGCGGCCACGGGATTCGACTGCGTGGTGACGGGCCTGTTCGGGCTGCAGGTGCTCGACACTCATCGGGAGATGGGTGGCACGCCAGCCACCCTGGCCTACGGTCGAGGCCGTCCACGGCCGCTGTTCCTGGGGGGCGCCCCCAAGGTCCTGCTGGCCACCTTTGGGCCCGCCCAGCTCAAGAAAGTCTTCGAATCCCGGCACGAGGAGCTGGTCGGTTGCGGCCTGCCGGCGGACTGGTCCGAGTTCCGCCGCTACTACGCGGCCATCCGCAAGGCGGGCCACTACGTGTCCAACGGCGAGCTGGAGCCGCAGCTGGCGGCGGTGGCCGCGCCCATTCCGAAGTCCGATGGCGGCGCCTGGGCTGCCATCTCCCTCGTCTTCGATACCTCGCGCCTGGCGATCGTCGACCTTGAAAAATTGGTCCATCTGATCACCGAGGCCGCCACGCGCATCGGAGGTCGGTTGGCCTAGATCCACCCATCCCTCCTTCCTAAGGAATCATCATCATGAAACTCATCAGCTATCAGTACAACGGTCAGGACAGCTACGGCGCCGTGCTGGGCGACCGCGTGGTCGACCTGCGCGAGATCTTCGGTACCCGTGCCCCGGACCTGAAATCGTTCATTGCCGCCGACCTCACCGCGCAGGCGTCGACCCAGCTCGCCGCCGCCAAGGCCACGCTGCCCTTGGCTGAAGTCAAGTTGCTGCCGGTCGTTCCCAATCCCGACAAGATCGTCTGTGTCGGTCTGAACTACGGCGAGCACATCCGCGAGACGGGCAGGGAGGTCACCGAAAGGCCGGTGCTCTTCCTGCGCGTGCCAGGCTCGCAGCTCGCCCATGGTGAGGACATCGTGCGACCGCGCTCGTCCGAGCGCCTCGACTACGAAGGTGAGATCGCCGTCATCATCGGCAAGGGCGGCCGCCACAWTTCCGAAGCGGACTCCTGGTCGCACATTGCGGGCTACAGCTGCTACAACGACGGCACCGTGCGCGACTGGCAGGTCCACACCTCCCAGTGGACGCCGGGCAAGAACTTCTGGCGCACCGGCGGCTTCGGCCCCTGGATGGTCACTGCCGACGAGATCGCGCCTGACCAGAAGATGACCCTGGTCACGCGTCTGAATGGCCAGGAGATGCAGCGCGCCAGCACCGACATGATGGTGCACAGCATCCCCCGTCAGATCGCATACATCTCCGCCTTCGTTCCTCTGGAGCCCGGGGATGTCATCGTGACCGGCACGCCAGGCGGGGTAGGCAACAAGCGCACCCCGCAGGTCTTCATGAAGTCGGGCGACATCTGCGAGATCGAGGTGGACGCGATCGGCGTGCTGCGCAACGGCATCCGCGAAGAGTGAGGCGTGAGCGACATCCGTAGATGAAAGTAAATCCGTTCCAAACGTGACGGTAAAAGTGAGACTGCCCGTGGTCTGAAGAGCCTTGTGCGCGGCCAAGCCGCATCCAGCAAGGGGTTGGTCATTCGGAAAGTAAGAGTGAAACCGCTGTTCCAGCGCGGCGTCATCGACGCAGGCCTTGAAACTCGGTCGTCAGGGCG
>NZ_JBFUIU010000807.1:0-3948 GCF_056401695.1 Variovorax sp. P4_D9 | reverse complement strand
GTGTATTTGCCGAAGCGCGACAGCGGCGCGTAGCCCTTGTCCTGCAGGTTCTTGACCTTGTCGGCGCGCTCGATCATGCCGTTGGCCAGAGACATCAGATGCGCATCGCGGTCTGGTTCCTCTTTCGCCAGGCTGATGAGGTAGTCGCGCAGCATCACGGCTGCCTCCTGAATTTCCTTGGCGTCCATGACGGTCTCGCGCAAGCCCTTCACGTCCTCGCCACCGAAGCGCAGCATGTCAGCGCGCCCCATGGTGTCCAGGCTGCGGTCGGTGGTCTGGCGGAACTCCTTGTAGAGCTCGATCTGGCCAGGGGTCAGCTTGAACTGGGACTTGAGCTCATCCTCGGTCCAGACGATGCCGGCGCCGAGCATCTGCGTGGAGTAGCGGGACTCCACCATCGCGTCGAACTGGGCCAGCGGCAGGCCCTTCCAGGCCTTGAGCATGCCCGGGTGCATCTTGCCGACAGCGAGCATCTTCTGTGCCTTCTGCTCGGTGGTCATCTTCGCGGCCTCGGCCTGGAGCGTGGCCAGCAGCACGGGCTTGCCGTGGTCGTCGCGCGTCCACGAGAGCGTGCCCTCGTTGATCGGCCGGGCGATCGCCTTGTTGTCRGCCGCGCTGACCGGAGACTTGGTGATGTCCTTCCAGTGTTCCAGCTTGGGCAGCAGCTTSGGCGCCAGGTCGGCCGCGTCSGTGGCGTAGTAGGCGACGTCGTCGACGAAGCCCTGCGCRGCGTTGAACACCGGCTTGAACTCGTCCGAGCGCTCCGCGAGGTTGTACATGGTGCCGATGGTCTTGTGCCACCACGACAGCTTGCCCGGGGCSTTGAACTGCTGGTTCAGGGCATCGGTCGCCTTGCGGGTGTACTCGGCCACGGTCGAGYGGCTGAACATCGGCGCATCGTCGCCACGGCTGAAGGCCGTATCCACGCGCCGGCCGCCGCGTGGGCCATCAGGCCCGCCCTGCTCCACGAACCGTCGAGCCGGCAGGATGTAGTTGCGGATGATCTCGGCGTCCGACAGCGCCAGGCTGCGGAAGCCCGGCACGTTGGTGCGCAGCCAAGTGCGGATCGCGGCGATCGCGCGCTTGACGAAGCCGATTTCGGGGGTGTTCTGCGCCATCTCGGCCAGCACTTCCTCGGCCGCGTGGAGGCGGTCAAGGTTGTTCACGCCACGCAGACCGTACTCCTTCATCTTGGCGTCGACCTGCGCGCGGCGCATGGTGACGATCTGGTTCAGGATGCCGCCCAGGTCCCTGCCGAAGAGCCGGCGAAGCCCGTAGTGGCCGAGCGCTTCATGGAAGAGCACYCGSGCGGTGTCATTCGGGCTCTTCAGCTGCACGGCCATCAGGTAGACCTTGCCCCGGTAGTAGAAGCCCTCCGGTGAGCCGGAGGCGCCGCCGCTGCGCTGGCGCTGGTCTTCCTGGCGYACGGCCTCGGGAATCGCCGGATCGGTCATGTCGAAGGCGACCACGATCTCCGGCGCGTTCGTCCAGGCGCGGCTGATGCCGTCGACGGTGCGCTGCACGACTTCCACAGCCTGCGCGCGGGCCGCCGGCGAGCTCGACGGGAGGCGGCTGAACATCGCCACATTCCCATCGTCGCCTTGTCGATGCTCGACTGTCGCCAGGAAGTGATCGAAGGCGGCGCGCACCTGGGGCATTTCTGCCGCCACGGGGTACGGGTACCCGCCTTCGAGCGAATAGTCGGGCTCGCTCACGATGTTGGCCAGGAAGTCGTTCCTGGCGCCTTGGTCTTGGAGCTTGGCCACCACGTAGCCCTCGAAGGCACGCGCGGACATTTCCAACGGCGTCGACCAGTAGGGCGTGCTGCGCAGCTCGTCGAGCTTCGCGGCGCGGGCCTTCATCGGGATCGTCTGGAGCACCTGCTTGACGCCTCGGAAGGCTTCGCGCATCTGGTCGCGCACGATGCCCATGCCTCGAGCCGCATCGGGCGAGTCGGACATATAGGCGCTCGGGCGGCCGTCGGCCTTGCCGAAATAGTTGTCGAGCGCGTGCCACCACTCATGCGCGAGAGATCCGGCGCCGGCGTTTTTCGTCAGGTTGATGACGACGTTGCCCGTCTCGTAGTGCGCGGCGAATGCGCCCTTGCCGCCCTTGCCACGGGCCCCGAAGGCGAGGCCCAGCGAACCGTTCAGGGAAAGCGCGCGTGGCGGGACGCCAATCATCGCGGCGAGATCCATCAGCGCGTCATAAGCGCGATTGAGGTCACGCTGCCGACGATCGCCCTCGACGTAGTTGCCGAACTGCACGCCACGGAAGCCAAAGGCCTCGGAGAACTCCTCGGGGGACACGTCGCCGTTCTGGCGGTGGTCGGCGCCGACGCGCGGCTGGTCGATCGCGTTCCGCTCGGACGGGATCTCCTTCATCTTGGCCAGGGTGGCTTCCAGCTCGGCCGCGTTGTCGGCCATGAACACGCGGGCGTCCTTGACCGTCGCGAACCCAGCCTTGATCGTGATGACGTTCCGGCCGATCTTCTTGCCGATGAAGATCGGGTTCTCCTTGACGCCGCGCTTCGAGTAAATCTCGAACGTCGCGCCCTTGGGCTCGGCGGTGGCCTCGAAGAGGCTGGGCGCCTTGGCCACGAACGCATCGAGCGCCTCCTGCATCGTGTCGCCAAGGGACATTTCCCTGCCCCACGAGTTGCCCGCCACCTTCTGTGTGACGCTCCACATGGTCTTGGGCGGGTCGAACTTCTTGCCGCCGTGGATCGAGTAGATGCCCATCGACAGCTCGAACGACTTCAGCGAGTTGGCATGGCCAAGCGCCTGATACAGCGCCACCTTGCCGTCGACCCATCCCTTCAGAGTCGCGAATCGAGCGGTGTTCAACTCGGCCTTCATGCGCTCGCGCTTGGCGTCTTCGTCGAGCGCCTGCTGCGACAGATCGCGCAGCGATTCGACCTCGGTCACCCATGCCTTGAGCTTCCATCCCTTCGACGGCTTGGTGGGGACTTCGTCGCGAGCTGCGTGTGCGAATGCCACGGCCCACGGGTCGGCGCCGGCGTCGAGGAGCTTCTGGTAGTCGGGCTCGGGCCACGTCTTCGAGAGCGGCTCGGCGGACACGTCCAGCTCGACGGCCTGGTCGAACTTGTCCTTGTAGGCGGCCGTGTAGGTCATCTTCCGCGCGCCCGCCAGCTCCTCGCCGAAGTCCTCGATTGCCGCCGGCTTGGCGTCGTTCTTGAGCGGATTCAGCGCATCGCGGATCTTCTTCTTTTGCTTGGCGTTGAGGTCGGTCTTGTCGAGCGCCCTCAACACTTGCGCGCGGAGCCCGTCGGCCGTCACCTTGTTGTCGTCGGCCCACATGCGCACGGCCTTCGGCAGCTCGGCGAGGTCAAAGTCATCATCCAAGGAGTCGGCGAACTGGTGCACCAGCTCGCCGGCGAGGCGTTCCTCTTTCTCTGCCACCAAGTCGGCGGGCGTCTTGCCCTCGTTGACCCAAGCCTCGGAGGCGGCCGGGCCTCGGCTGGCCAGCTCGGCCGCCTTGCTCTCGCCGTACATCTCATTGAGCCACGAGCCGGAATCGGCGGCCGTCTCCGGCGCTTCGGGCTCGTCGTCGGCCTCGGTCGTCGGCTGCGGGTTGCTCTTGAGCCATGCGTCGAGCTTCGCCCGCTCGGCCTTCGCGAGCTTCAAGTCATCGAGCGAGGCGCCCTTCGCGGTGGCGTAGTCGAGCGCGRCTTGATAGTCCTGCTCCTCGACCATGTTTTGAAGCGCGGCGATGGTGCCCGAGCTGGTCGCCGCCTTGGCCTTCGGCGGGGTCTGCCCCTTGTCGCTGAAACCCTTGTCGTTGGCCACCTTCGAGCGAAACTCCTTGAGGCGCTCGACGTGGTTGACCACCTTAAATTTCCCGTCGCCGGGCACATCGAAGGTCACATAGCCGATCGTCTCGGCCGCCTCGGCTACTCGTGCGTCCTGCGCCTTCTGACGCCGGTCT
>NZ_JBFUIU010000806.1:0-3952 GCF_056401695.1 Variovorax sp. P4_D9 | reverse complement strand
GAGATCGCGCTGATGCTGCAGCAGACCGCCCAGCGCGCCGGGCTGGAAATCGACATCAAGCGCATGCCGGCCGACGGCTACTGGTCGAATCACTGGCTCAACAGCCCGGTCGGCTTCGGCAACGTGAACCCGCGCCCGAGCGCCGACGTGCTGCTGACCCAATTCTTCCAGTCGGGCGCGGCCTGGAACGAGTCGCGATGGAAGAGCGAGAAGTTCGACCAGTTGCTGCTGGCCTCGCGCGCCGAGATCGACCTGGCCAAGCGCAAGCAGATGTATGCCGACATGCAGACCATGATCCACCAGGACGCCGGCATCGGCATCCCGCTGTTCCTCGCCAGCATCGACGGCCATACGTCCAAGCTCAAGGGGCTGTCGCCGATCCCGCTCGGCGGCCTGATGGGCTACAACTTCGCGGAAAACGTGTGGCTCGAGGCGTGAGGCACAAGCAATTGCCCGGAGACCCACGATGAACAGTTTGATCCTCAAACTCCTCGCCCAGCGCATCGCGCTGGCACTGCTGTCCTTGCTGACGGTGTCGGTGATCGTCTTCTCGATCACCGCGGTGCTGCCCGGCGATGCCGCGCAGGAGCAGCTCGGCCAGGAGGCCACGCCGGAGGCGCTGGCCGCGCTGCGCACGCAGATGGGCCTGGACGTGCCGGCGCCCGAGCGCTACGCGAAGTGGCTGCTCGGCATGGTGCAGGGCGACCCCGGCCGTTCGGCCACCACGCAGATGCCGGTGGCCGAGCTGGTTGCCAGCCGGCTGCCCAACTCGCTGCTGCTGGCGGCGGTCACGGCGCTGTTCTCGGTCCCCATCGCTCTGGCGCTCGGCATCGCCTCGGCCGTGTGGCGCGGCTCGTGGTTCGACCGCGCCGCCTCGACGACGGCGGTGGGCGTGGTGTCGGTGCCGGAGTTCCTGGTCGCGACGCTGGCGGTGCTGGTGTTCGCGGTCCAGCTGCGCTGGCTGCCGGCGCTGTCCTTCGTCAACGACATCGAGTCGATCGGGCAGATGCTGAGCGCCTTCGCCATGCCGGTGCTGGTGCTGGTGCTGTGCTGCGTGATCGTCGCGCAGATGATGCGCATGACGCGCGCCGCGGTGATCGACCAGCTCGAGGCGCCTTACATCGAGATGGTGCGGCTCAAGGGCGCCTCGCCGATGCGCATGGTGCTGGCGCACGCACTGCCCAACGCGGTGGGCCCGATCGCCAACGCGGTGGCGCTGAGCCTGTCGTACCTGCTGGGCGGCGTGATCATCGTCGAGACCATCTTCAACTACCCGGGTATCGCCAAGCTGATGGTCGACGGCGTCTCGCAGCGCGACATGCCGCTGGTGCAGACCTGCGCCATGATCTTCTGCTGCGCCTACCTGATCCTGGTGACGACAGCCGACATCTGCGGCATCGTGGCCAACCCGCGGCTGAGGCATCGCTGAGGTGAGATCCATGGAAACAACATCCACCTCCACACCCATTGTGAGCGCGACGGCTGCCATCGCGCCCCCGCCGCAAGGGCGCCGCGGCAGCCTGCTGCGCTGGCTCGGCGGCTTCGGCATCTCCGGCCTGCTCGGCCTGGCCGTGCTGCTGTTCTGGATGCTCGCGGCCCTGTTCGGGCCCTGGCTGCTCTCGCACAGTTCGGCGGCCATGGGCACCTCGAACGTCTTCGCGCCCATGAGCGCGACGCACTGGCTGGGCACCGACTACCTCGGGCGCGACATGCTGGCGCTCATCATCGACGGCGCGCGCTACACGGTCGGCGTTGCATTGCTCGCCACGGTGCTGGCCAGCGGCACCGGCATCACGCTGGCGCTGCTGGCCGCCGCCAGCGGCCGCTGGATCGACGCGGTGCTCAGCCGCGGCCTCGACACGCTCACGGCCATCCCGAGCAAGATGTTCGCGCTCATCATGGTGGCGGGCTTCGGCTCCTCGGTGCCCATGCTGGTGGTCACGGCGGGCATCATCTACGTGCCGGGCGCCTACCGCATGGCGCGCTCGCTGGCCGTCAACATCAATGCGCTCGACTACGTGACCGTGGCGCGCACGCGCGGCGAGGGCACGCCCTACATCATGCTGCGCGAGATCCTGCCCAACATCGTCGGCCCGATGCTGGCCGACCTGGGCCTGCGCTTCGTCTACGTCGTGCTGCTGCTGGCGAGCCTGAGCTTCCTCGGCCTGGGCATCCAGCCGCCGGCGGCCGACTGGGGCTCGCTGGTGCGCGAGAACATCGGTGCGCTCGCCATGGGCGGCGCCTCGGTGATCGTGCCGGCACTGGCCATCGCGAGCCTGACCATCTCGGTAAACCTCGTCATCGACAACCTGCCGGGCCGCACCGCCCGCGAACGAGGAGCACGCTGATGGGCGCACCACTCAAGGTCCAGGGCCTCAGCATCACGGCCGGCGCGAACACGCTGGTCGATGCCCTGAGCTTCTCCGTGCAGCCCGGCGAGGTGCTGGCGCTGATCGGCGAGTCGGGCTCCGGCAAGACCACCACCGCGCTGGCGCTGATGGGCTATGCGCGCCACGGCTGCCGCATCTCGGCAGGCCGCGTGCAGATCGGCGAGGTCGACGTGCTCGCGCTCGATGCCGCGCAGCAGCGCGCCCTGCGCGGCCGCACGGTCGCCTACATCGCGCAGAGCGCGGCCGCTTCCTTCAATCCCTCGCGCACGATCATGGACCAGGTGGTCGAGCCGACCGTCATCCACCGCCTGTGCAAGCGGTCCGAGGCCGAGGCCAAGGCGGTGCAGCTCTTCCGCGAGCTGGCGCTGCCCGATCCCGAGACCATCGGCGATCGCTATCCGCACCAGGTCTCCGGCGGCCAGCTGCAGCGGCTGATGGCGGCGATGGCGCTGATCGGCGACCCGGACCTGGTGATCCTGGACGAGCCGACCACCGCGCTGGACGTGACCACGCAGATCGAGGTGCTGCGCGCCTTCCGCCGCGTGGTGCGCGAGCGCCGCGCCACCGCGGTGTACGTGAGCCACGACCTCGCGGTGGTGGCGCAGATGGCGGACCACATCCTGGTGCTGCGCGACGGCAAGATGCGCGAGGTGAACGCGACCGGGCAGATCCTCACGGCGCCGGCGAACGACTACACGAAGAGCCTGCTGGCCGCCGCGCGGCCTGCACCGCGTGCGTCCGGCCCTGTCGCGGGCGACACGTCGCTGCTGCTCGATGTGCGCGCGCTTTCGGCGGGCTATGGGCCGGTCGACAAGCAAGGCCGTCCGGCCCAGCTGATCCTCGAGGACATCAATCTCCAGCTCCACCGGGGGCAGGCGATCGGCGTGATCGGCGAGTCGGGCTCCGGCAAGACCACGCTGGCACGCGCCGTCGCCGGCTTGCTGAGCCCGTGCCACGGCAGCATCCTGTTCGACCAGCGCGAGCTCAAGCCAACGCTCGCGCAGCGCGACAAGGAAGAGCTGCGCCGGATCCAGATCGTGTTCCAGATGGCCGACACGGCGCTGAACCCCTCGCAGACGATCGAGCGCATCCTGGCGCGTCCGCTGCAGTTCTACAAGGGGCTGCGCGGCGAGCCGCTGCACCAGCGCATCCGCGAGCTGCTGGACCTGGTGAAGCTGCCGCAGACCGTCGCCGGGCGCCTGCCGGGCGGCCTGTCGGGCGGACAGAAGCAGCGCGTCAACCTCGCGCGCGCCCTCGCGGCCGAGCCGGACCTGATCCTGTGCGACGAGGTGACCTCGGCACTGGACACGGTCGTGGGCGCGGCGGTGCTGGACCTGATGGCCGAGCTTCGGCGCGAGCTCGGCGTCTCTTACCTCTTCATCAGCCACGACTTGCACACCGTGCGCGCGGTGTGCGACGAGATCGTCGTGATGCAGCACGGCCGCAAGCTCGCGCAGGTGGCGCGCGCCGACTACGAGCGTGGGCCGCACCACCCCTATTACGAACTGCTGGCCCGCTCGGTGCCCGAATTGCGCCAAGGCTGGCTGGACGACATGGACCGC
>NZ_JBFUIU010000805.1:0-3953 GCF_056401695.1 Variovorax sp. P4_D9 | reverse complement strand
CACCTGCTCGTTGTCGAACATGTCCTCGACCGTGCGCGCCGCGGCGCAGGGAACCGCTTCGCCGAAGAGTTCTTCCCATTCGAACGCTGTTCGGGCCGCCAGCGCGTGGTGCAGCTTCGGCACGATCTCCGTGACGTGCTGCGCGCGCTTGCGCACGGTGTCGTAGCGTTCGTCGGTCGCCAGATCGGGCAGGCCGACCTTTTCGCACAGTGCCTTCCAGAAGTGCGGGGTGTTGGCCGAGATGTAGATGTGGCCTTCCTTCGTCGGGTGGATGCCGGTGATGCCACCGGAGCGCATGTCGCGGCCCACGTCCTTGGGCTCGCCCTCGGCCCACACCATGCGCGCCGACTGCATCGTGAGCGCCGATCGCAGCAGCGACACGCCGACGAACTGGCCCTGGCCGCTCTTCTCGCGCTCGTACAAAGCAGACGCGACGCCGGCCGCCACCAGCGCGGCTGCGTAGTAGTCGACCACCGAGCCGTAGAGGATCTCCGGGGGCTCGCCGCGCTTACCTTGCAGCGCGCACATGCCGGTCATGGTCTGCAGCACCTGGTCGTAGCCGGCCTTCTCCTTGAGCGGACCGGTCTCGCCGTAGCCCGTGACGCTGCAATAGATCAGCCGCGGATTGATCACCTTCAACTGCTCGTAGGCGATGCCCAGGCGCGGCGCCACATTGGGCCGGAAGTTGTGCACCAGCACGTCGGCGCTGCGCACCAGCGCCATCAGCGTGGCATGGTCCTCGGGCTGTTTCAGATCGAGTTCGACGCCGAGCTTGCTCCGGTTGACGCCGATGAAGGCGCGGCTTTCGGCTTCCAGCGTCGAGGGGTACTTGCGCAGGTTGTCGCCCGTGGGCGGTTCGATCTTGATGACCTCGGCGCCCTGGTCGGCCATCAGCGAGCAGCCATAGGGCCCCGCAATGTAGGCGCTCAGGTCGAGCACCCTCAGGCCGGACAGCGGCCCTTGCGGGCCCTTGCGTGCCGGGAGACCCTTGTCGTTGATGTCGGCGGCGTTCATGGCGGTCCTCAGTCGGCGGTGATGTTCTGTTGCTTGGCCAGCTTCTTCCAGCGCTCCACGTCGTCGGCGATCACCTTGCCGAACTGGGCCGGCGAGAGCGGCGCGGCGATCGCGCCTTCCTTGAGGAAGTTGGCGGCCAGCTCGGGCTTGGCGAGCGCCTTGTTCACGGCGCTGTTGAGCTTGCCGACGATCTCGGCCGGCGTGCCGGCGGGCGCGAGCAGGCCCCACCAGAGCTCGAATTCGTAGCCAGGTACGGCCGTAGCCATCGGCGTGAGATCCGGCGCGATCGGGCTCGGCTTCAGGCTCGTGATGCCGACCGCGCGCAGCTTGCCGGCACGCACCATCGGCAAGAGCGACGGTCCGCTCGAGATCAGCAGCTGCGTCTGCCCGCCGACCAGGTCGGTCACCGCCGGACCCATGCCCTTGTATGGAATATGCGTGATGTCGAGCTTGCCAACCTGCGCCTTGAGCAGTTCGGTGCCGAACTGGTTCACGCTGCCCGAGCCGGACGAGGCGTAGTTGTACTGGTTGGGCTTGGCCTTGATGGCGGCGATCAGTTCAGCCGGCGTCTTCGCGGGAAACTCGTTGTTCACAGCGACGATGAAAGGACCCTTAGCGAACATCGCCACCGGCGCGAAGCTCTTGTTCGGGTCGTAGGGAAGCTTCGGCTGCACCGCCGCGTTCGTCGTGATGCTGGACGACACCGCGACCAGCGTGTAGCCGTCCGGCGCGGCCTTCGCCACCTGCCCGGTGCCGGTGTTCCCGCTGGCACCCGGACGGTTGTCGATGATCACCGGCTGCTTGAGCTCGTCGCCCAGTTCCTTGGCAACCTGGCGGGCGAAGGTGTCGTTCGATCCGCCCGCGGGATAGGGAACCACGATCGTGATGGCTTTGGTCGGATAAGCGCCTTGCGCGAAAGCGAGGGTAGGCACGAGGCAGCAGGCCAGCGCGAGCTTGCGAAGCGAGAACGAGGGGGTCATGGGCATGTTTGTCTCTGAAGTCATGGGAAATGGGAGATCAGCCGGCGAGGAGGCCGAGACTGCGGGCGCTGGCGACGATGGCGCGGGCACGGCGGACAAAGGGGATGTCGATCATCTTTCCGTCCACCACGTAGGCGCCGACGCCCTTGGCGTCCGCCTCGCGCGTGGCCTCGATCACCTTCAGTGCGTGGGCGATCTCTTCGTCCGTCGGACGGAAGACTTCGTTGGCAATGGCGATCTGGCTCGGATGAATGCAGGTCTTGCCAAGAAAGCCCAGGCGGCGCGAGAGCATCGCCTCGGCGCGGAAGCCCTCGGCGTCACGGATGTCCGCAAATGCGCCGTCATAGGCATAGATGCCGGCTTCGCCTGCCGCGATGCGGGTCGCGAACATCGCCTGCTGGATCGCGGCCGGCTCGCGCCGGGCGATGCCCAGTGGCTCGAACAGATCTCCCAGCCCGAGCTGAAGGCCCACCACGCGCGCATCGGCCGAAGCCAGCGCGGCCGCGGTTCGCAGCGCAACGGGGGTTTCGATGTTGAGCAACAGGCCCACGGGCTTGCCGACGCCGTTGGCCTGTTCGGCACGTTCGATCGCCGCGACGGCGCTGCACACATGAGCCGGGCTCTCGGGCTTGGGCAGGTTGATCAGGTCCACTCCGGGTTGCACGGCCGCCAGGACGTCCTGCTCGAAATGCGGTGTGTCCATGGCGTTGACGCGAACGATCACAGTCTTGCCGAAGGAAGTGGCGCCAGCGCCCCGCAGCAGGTCCCGCACGACGTTGCGCGCCTCATCCTTGCGCGACTCCGACACCGCGTCCTCGAGGTCGAGGCAGACGCCGTCGGCCGCGCTGTCGAGCGCCTTGGTGAACAACTCGGGGCGGGTGCCCGGTACAAACAGTTTGCTTCTCATGGAGCCAGTGTCTGCCTTCCATGAAGAAAGAAAAACACATGCTTTCTATGATCAGATCATAGAAAATGTATCGTTATGGAAACGGCTTACCTGCAGACCTTTCTTCTCGTGGTGGAGTGCGGCTCGATGTCGGAGGCGGCTCGCAGGCTCGACCTCACGCCTGCGGCGGTGGCCCAGCAGATCCGCACGCTCGAACGGGAACTCAACGCGTCCCTGCTGGCGCGCGCCGGCCGCACGGTGCAGCCGACGGAAGCGGGTCACCAGCTCGTGCAGCGGGCACGAAGCGTGCTGCGCGAGGTGAGTGACATCAAGGCGCTGCTGGGCAGCGAGGCGGCCGGTGGGGAACTCCTTGTCGGCACCATCAACACGGCGCTGCACAGCGTGCTGCCGGACATCCTGGCGCACTTCGTGAAGACGCATCCGGGCGTCAAGGTGTTCCTGCAGTCGGGCACCACTGCGACGCTGCACAAGGCCGTCCAGCAGGGTGAACTGGATGCGGCGGTGTGCCTGTACCCCAACTTCGTGCTGCCGAAAACCTTCGATTGGTCGCTGTTGCGCGAAGAGCCGCTGGTGCTGCTGGCCCCGAGCCGGCTGGCGCGGCGCGATCCGCACGAGCTCCTGCGCAGCTCGCCCCTGATCAGGTACGACCGCAATCTGGGCGGCGGCAAGCAGGCGGATCGCTACTTGCGTACTGCCGGCATCGTGCCGCAAGAGCGCTTCGAGCTGAGCTCGCTGCTGGCCATCGCGATGATGGTGGACCGCGGCCTGGGCGTATCGATCGTCCCGGATATCGCATCGCCGCTGCTGGACGGCCAGCGCATCGCGAAGATCCCGCTGCCGCTTCCTTCGGAGGCTCGCCGGTTCGGAATCCTGTGGCTGCGGTCTTCGGCGAGGCTGCGCTTGATTCAAGGACTCGTCGGCAGCGCGAGCACGGTCACACCCGGCTGACTGCGCTTTCGTCGCGAGACGGCGTCAGTCGTCGACGTTTTGGTATTGCTCGATCTGGCACGCATAGGTACCTGGCTGAGTCGAGCATATCGAATAGCCCTGAG
>NZ_JBFUIU010000804.1:0-3961 GCF_056401695.1 Variovorax sp. P4_D9 | reverse complement strand
CTAAATAATAGATTAATTATCGTATTTTGACAATACGCTATGTTTTTGTATGATTCGAGCTCGTGCAATCGGCACGGATTCGCAAATGGAGACATTTCATGACGTTCCTAGAGAGGCTCGCTGCCTATTCGACGGTCTTGGCGCTCGCCGCAGGTCTCGCCCTCACCGCCACTGGAGCAGCCGCGCAAGCCGACTACCCCACGAAGCCGGTGCGCATCATTGCCCCCTTCCCCGCCGGCAGCGGCCCAGACGCCAACGCCCGGGAACTCGCGGCCGAGCTCACCAACATCCTCGGGCAGTCGTTCTTCGTCGAGAACCGGCCGGGCGCCTCCAACATCATTGGCACCGAGGTGGCGGCCAGGGCGCCCGCGGACGGGTACTCCCTGTACATCGGCACCACCAGCTCGCTGTCGGTGGTGCCGCACCTGTACAGCAAGCTGCCGTTCAACGCAGAACGCGATTTCGCCCCGATCAGCCTGCTGGGCGTGCTCAACACCGGGCTGATCGCCAACCCTGGCGTGCAGGCCAAGGACGCCCGCGAGCTCATCGCCCAGCTCAAGGCCAAGCCTGACCTCGCGTCGGTCGCCACGCAGGGCGTCGGGAGCTACTCGCACCTGTCAGCCACCTGGTTCAACAGCGCCGCGGGCGTGAAGGCCAGTCTGATCCCGTACAACAGCAACAGCCCCTATGCAGACCTGCTGGCCGGCCAGATCCAGCTGATGTTCGACGGCCTGCCGACCGCCGCCACCAACGTCCAGGCTGGCAAGCTCAAGCTGCTGGCGATCACGGGCAAGAAGCGCCATCCCAGCTTCCCGAACGTGCCGACCTTCGCCGAACAAGGCCTGCCCGACTACACGCCCATCGCGTGGCAGGGCGTGCTCGCGCCGGCGGGTACGCCACCGGCCATCCTGGAAAAGCTCAGCGCGGCCATGCGCAAAGTCTGCCAGTCGCCCGATCTGGCCAAGAAGTGGCGCGACTACGGTGGGGAGCTTCGTTGCAACACGCCGGCCGAGTTCACGGCGTTCATCAACACGGACCGCGCCATGTGGGGCAAGGTGATTCAAGCTGCCGGTGTGAAGCTCGATTGACCGGGGCGCATATGCAACGGATCCACAGCCCCATCCTCGCCCCCACGAATTGCGCATTGCGCCGGCGCGATTTGCTGCGATGGGGCAGTGGCCTCCTGCTCGGCGGCGCCTCGATCAACCCCTTCGCCCAGGCATCGGCCAGGCCTTCCAGGCCGGTTCGCCTGATCGTGCCATCGGCGGCCGGCAGCCCCTGGGATCCGATGGCGCGCCATCTCGCGGATCGCCTTGCGAAGAAGTTCGGTCAACCCTTCGTGGTCGAGAACCGATCCGGTGCGACCGGACTCATTGGAATGGATCAGGTGGCCAAAGCCGCCGATGGCCACGCGTTGGGCGTGATGTTCATGCCGCATACGCTGCTGCCGGCACTTCAGCCAAGATGCCCTACGACACCTTGAACGACCTGGTCCCGATTGCCCAGACGCAGTGGACCTACAGCGTCCTGGTGACGCGCCCCTCGCTCGGCGTCGGCACGCACAATTACTGTAAGACCAATATCAGTGCGGCCAATCCGAAGATGAAGGCAATCGCGGCATGTTCTGAAGCGTCGTCGTATCACCGATTCTTCGACTCTGATTCTGCGCTCAAAGGCGGTGAGGGTTTCAGCATCGTTCGATCCTGCCTCATTGTCCAAGGATTCGGCGAACTCGCGACCGGAGTTGTGAGTGGTGACATCGCTGCTACACATGAGCGTGAGTCTCGGACATCTGCGTGTCGCCTATCGGAACGGAGTCGGCGCATCCATGAGATATGTGGCAGAAGAGCATGCAAAAAAGCCGAGGGCGCCGCCCCGAACCTTTGGCGGGCCTGGTCTGCGAGCGATGGCACCGGCGCGGATGGCAGGGAGTGGATGGTCAAAGCGAAAGCCCAAGTGAAATCGATAGTACGCAAGGCGGTGAGCGTGTGAACCCTTCATTGCAGCCGACCGCCTCGCCTGGGGGCCAGCACGATCGCGGCGATCTGCAAGGACCGCTGGCAAATCGAGCTGTTTTTCGACTGCCCTTCATACTGGGGTAATCGGCTTTTCCGTGCAGATTGATACGCATGCGCCCGGCGCACGTGAGCTGATAGGCGACTCGTCCAGCTCCAGCGCCGGTAGTTGGCGTAAATTGGCGCTCCTCTCGGAAAGGCTTGGACCGCGCCATGACCTTCGCCCAGCGCTAAGTCGGAGCCGACAGCCTGCCTGCCAGGCTGTCCGAGTTCGACGTGCAGCAGTACTTCGCGCTCACCAAGTCGGATGTCTCGGCGCTGAGCGAACGGTTTCGCGCCRACCGGCGCGTGGCAGCGGCGATCTTGCTCCTGCACTTGCGCGCCACCGGCCGCCCGCTGGACCGGGTGTCAGCCGTTCCGAAGAACCTACTGCGTACCGTCAGCGACGCCCTGGGCGCGGCCATCCTGACCATCGCAAGCCTCCGGTCTCTCTATCATCGCCTCCCTACCCTCTACGAGCACCAGCTTTTGGCCAAGGACCATCTGGGGCTGCAAGACCTCGATGATGCGAACACCGCCAAACTGAGTGAGGTCCTCGCCGTCGCGTCCGACCAGGTCGCGCACATGGACGAACTCATCGCGATAGCCCGCTCATGGCTGTACGAACAACGAATCCTGATTCCCGGATATCGGCGGCTCTCAGACTGGTCTCGCGAGGCCTTTGCCGTCGCCGAATCAAAGATGATGATGGCGACCCACGCAGCCATCGGGACGGCCGGCATTCGGCGGTGCCGCGAATGGGCTTACACGGCCCGCGACGGCGAGGCAATGACAAACCTGGAGTGGATCAAGACCCCTCCTGGGCGGCACGCGCCCAGCACCCTGGCGGAGACCCTGGCCAAGATCCGCAGCTTGAAGGAGCTCGAAGTTCACCAGTGGGCGCTCGACGCCATCGCTCTCGCGAAGCAGCAGGCCTATGCCGCCCATGTCCAACTGCGCCGCCCGTCGATGACCCTTCGCATCGAACGCAACCGGCAGGACCTCGAGATCGCCTGCTTCCTGCGGGACGTGCAGGCACGAGTAAGCATTGCAGGTCACGTGGMGCATGCTTGAAATWGCAGGGTTCMGCCGAAYAATCCGAGCTGCCTCGCCCTAGTCATCCTGAGCCGCGTTTCGGAACTCAACCATTGCGACCGCCGCWGGGTCGCAATGCTTCCCGGCAGGCCAGAGCTCGAAGGCCCAATCCAGCATGTCTGCGTACACCGCCCGCYCTTGCGTAAGACGTAACATCTCAGCGGCAAAATTCTCAGCCCACTCAACCATCGCGCTCCCCCAATTCAGAGGGCATGATGCCCAGTGACGCTGGGCGCTGGGTGCGCGAGGTTATCGCGGGCATTAATGGCGATCAGCCGCTCGTCAGTCTCGGCGCCGTCAAAATCGCCGCGCTCGCGTGCTATCGACGCAAACAAGGCCATCGCAGCGCGCATGACGGGCCGCAGTCGGCCACAACCCGCCGTTCGACGGCTTGGCACAACCAGACCTTCAAGATCTTTTCCTAAGCTGGGGGTAGACGGCCACAGGAGGTCCCAGAACCCGAAATCTTCTGCGGATTCATTGAGAAATCGCATCCCTCGCGTTGCCAGGCCGGGCAACATGGCCTGCAGACCATCAAGGACGAGGCGCGAGGTGCAGACATGAAAGTGCTGCTGGTGGACGACTCCGGGGCAATACAGAAGAGCTTCGGCGCGTTGCTGGAGGCTGCACTGGGAGTCGTGGTCGTCGGTTATGCGGAGGACGTGGCCGGCGCGGTGGCGTTCATCGCCTCGAACCCTCCGGACCCCTCGGCCATCCCGATGCGGCATAGCTGTGTGCTCGTTGAGGCAGTCGCATTCTTGGCTGAGCATTTCGCGGCAGTAACAACGATCAGGGTCTCTTTGAGTTCGCCC
>NZ_JBFUIU010000803.1:0-3961 GCF_056401695.1 Variovorax sp. P4_D9 | reverse complement strand
GCGCTACTGCGTGACCGCCTRCGTTGGTGGCATTCGCTTCGTGAACCCAATCGTCATCGGAGATGTTGTGGAAGTCGAGGCGCGAATCGCGTGCACGGGGAACACTTCCATGACGATCGCAGTTGAAGTGCGCTCCGGTGACTTGAAAGGCGGGGAGCTCGAGACCACCACGGAGTGCGCGGTCGTGATGGTCTCCGTTGATTCGCACGGGAAGGCGGTCGCGGTCAAAGCCTTCGAGCCGACCACCGACGCTCAAATCGCGCTAGCCGCAGAAGCAAAGCGGCGGCTTGGCGGGCGCGACGGGGCCTGATGCCGAAATCCGATTGCTGCCCTCACAAAGCGGTATTTCCGGCTTGACCTTGGCCGCACGTTGCCTCTGGAAAGTACGCGGCAACAACCCGGTGCGATGCAGCCCAATGGTGTCGTGATCTCTTCGGCCTTGCGAAGAGCATCGCGCAATCATGGTGCAGCTGATCGGGACGAGGGGAGAAAGCGCAACAGGCTTTAGGTGCAATCACCTCGAAGCAGGTGGTTCCTCATCGAGCATTCGGCTGGCCCTGCTGTTGAGCGCGCTCTCGGCCCGGAAATACCCCACGACGGTCGCCACGCTCCGATGCCCCGTCATCGCCATGGTCTCTGGCAATGACATGTTCTGCTTGCCCGCCTCGGTCACGAAGCCGGCGCGCAGCGAGTGGGCCGAGAACGTTCCCTCGACCCTCGCGAGCGCACACCGCTCCTTCACGATATCGCGCACGGCCGCAGGAGCGAGTGGCTCGCCCAGATGCCCGCCCTTGCGGATGCGCCGGAAGAGGGCGCCTTCCTTGATCCCGCTGGCCTCGAGCCAGGCCGCCATGGCCAGCGCGGCGCTGCCCGCCAGCGGCTTCACGTCCTCGGGGCGAAGGTCTCCGGCCTGGTTCGTCTTGGAGTGCCCGAGGCGCGCGGCACATCTGCGCGATCTGCGCTCGAACCACTGGGCGCTGCTCGGCGGTGTCTCAACGGGTCAATAGCTCAAGGGTCACTTGGCGGCTGCCAAGTGGAGGGCAGCGGCTGGCACCGCCAACTTCAGGGTGCGGACACCACAGCGATCGCCTGCTGCCCAACGATTGCGTGCATCGCTTCTGTCGGGTGGATGCCGTCCCAGAACACATAGCTGTCCGGCGTCTTGCACTGGAAGGGCGGCAGGGCGGGCGTCACGCAGGCGCTGGTGGTATTGGTCATACCATAGGCGGCCGGATCGGCGACGACCATGTTCAGCAATGTGTAGACGTCGAGCACGCGTGCCTGCGCGCCGGCCCCGTTTGCGTACTGCACGACGCCGGCCAGCCCCTGGTTGTAGGCCTGCGACAGGGTTGTCGCCAGGCCCGCGAGGCCCGGAAACTGCTTGTCGAGCTGACGCACGGCCGGGGTCTTTCCGATGTCCGGCACGTTCACGAACAGGAACTTGCGCGCTCCATAGGCCTGCAGCAGGCCGACCTGATAGGCCACACTTCCGAGAGCTTGCTGGAGCAACGGAGCTGGATCCTGCCCAAGCAGCGCCGCCGCGACCAGCGCGTCGCGTACATCGTTGCTGCCGACCTCCAGCGCCACCAAGGTCTGCCCCGAGGTCTGCGGAAAGTCGGCGAGATACGCGCCGACCTGTTCCGGCAGGCTGAAGCGGCACGGGAAGGTCACCGCCCGCGCGCCGAAAACCGCGTAATTGCTGGCCTGGCCGCCGCCGGGGCGCAAGGCCGGCCGCGCGTTGCCGGCACGCGCCAGTTGGCGAGCCAGATCCTCGATCCAGGTCGCGCCGTTCGTGACGTGGTGGCCGCCCTTGGCATACGGGCCGTCGGGCGTCAGGTTGTCGTCCAGCGCATCGTACGGTGGCACATTCAGCCGCGTCCCGCATGCCTGGTTGGCAGGCTCGGACAACCAGACGAAGGCGTTTCCGGTGTCGCTCAAGCTCGAGCCGAACACGACGATGCGATCGACGTTGCCATACTGCGCCAGCGCGTGGCTGCAGAGCAGCGCGAGGGAAGTCGTCGATGCGAGACGCGTGACAGCACGCAGCAAGGCCGTGAATCTCATGACGACACCCCCAAGTGTTTTCGGTTGGACGTCACTCTACAGCCTCCGTCCGTATCCGCCATGAGCAAAGATGCGCCAAGGTATCTCCGAGCGAGAGATCGCGTGAGGCCAAACCTGCCGCCCCAAGGATACAGATCCAATGTCCAATACCGCACAAGATACCCCGCGCCGATCGCCTTCGTCAGAATCCATTCGCGAAATGGCTTTCACCACTTCCTGGGACATCGACCCCGCCGCCGTCTCACTCCGGCTGGATTCCTGCCTCCTTGACGACCTTGCCCCACTTGGCGAGGTCGGACTTGATCACTGCGGCGTACTCCTGCGGCGTTCCGCCCTGGATCTCGATGCCGGCAGCCTCCAGCTTGGCTCGCACATCGGGCAGCTTCAGCGCAGCGTTGATCTCGGCATTGAGCTTGGTGACGATCGCCTTGGGCGTTCCGGCCGGCGCCAGGAACCCGCCATTGGTATTGGCGTCGTAGCCCTTGAGCCCTTGTTCCTCCGCGGTCGGCACGTCCGGCAGGGACGCTGCCCGCTTCCGGGTCGACACCGCAACGGCGCGTGCGTTGCCGGCCTTCACCTGCGACTGGATGGCGCTGATCGTGTCGATGTAGAGCGCGGTGCGCCCGGCCAGCAGATCCGGCTGGGCGGCGGAAGATCCCTWGTAAGGAACCAGCAGCATCTGCACGCCGCTGGCCATGCGGAACATCTCGGCCGCCATTTCCTGTGCACTGCCGCGGCCGGAGGTGGCGACCTTGGCCTGATCCGGATTGGCCTTCATCCAGGCCACGAACTCGGGCAGTGTCTTGGCGGGAATCTGCGGGTAGATGGCGAACACCAGCGGAACCTCGTGGGTGTAGACGATGGGCTCGAAGCTTTTCTCCGGATCCCAGCCCAGGTTCTTGAAAAGGAACTTGTTGGTGTTGTGGCTGCCGCCCACGATGCCGATGGTGTRGCCATCGGGCACTGATTTGGCGAGCACATCCGTGCCGAGGTTGTTCGATGCGCCAGGCCTGTTGTCGATGACCACCGGCTGCCCCATTGACAGCGCGAGCTTGTCGCCGACGACGCGGGCGATGGTGTCGATCGCGCCGCCCGGCGGGGCGGGCACGATGATCCTGATGGCGTGGGTCGGGTAGGCCTGGGCCGATGCCAAGGCCGGCACCATGGCCAGGACCGCCGAGACGGCAAGGATCTTGAACGGGGATGTGAGTTGCATGGGGTGTCTCCTTTTGCTGATGGGTCGAATCGTCATGCAGCGCCGGCGGGCCCGTCGATGCCCGTGGCTCTGCATCGGGTTCTCTAGCCGCGCCCGACGAAGGGCATGGCGCTGGCCATGACGGTCATGTTCAGCACGTTGGCGCCGAGCGGCAGCGCTGCGATGTGACGCACCGCGTCGGCCACGTGCTTCGCGTCCATCATGGGTTCGGGCGCGACCGTGCCGTTGGCCTGCAAGACCCCGCGCGTCATGCGCTCGGACAGCTCGGTCAGCGCATTGCCGATGTCGATCTGGCTGGCCACGATGTTGAATGCACGGCCGTCCAGAGCCAGGGCCTTGGTCAGGCCCGACACCGCGTGCTTGCTGGCGGTGTAGGGCGCGGTAAAGGGGCGCGGCGTGTGCGCCGAGACCGAGCCGTTGTTGATGATGCGTCCACCCTGCGGCGACTGGCGGCGCATCAGCCCGAAGGCCGCGCGCGCACACAGGAACACGCCGGTCACGTTGGTGTTCAGCACGCTGAACCATTTCTCCAGCGGCAACTCGTCCATCGGCACCGCCGGGGCGTTCACGCCGGCGTTGTTGAACAAGAGATCCAGTCGGCCGAAGCTGCGTTCGATCGCGGTGAACAGCGCCTGCACGCTGTCGGGATCTGTCACGTCGGTGGGCACGGCCATCACTGTC
>NZ_JBFUIU010000802.1:0-3972 GCF_056401695.1 Variovorax sp. P4_D9 | reverse complement strand
GGCTCACTGCTACCGTTGGGAAGGCGGCGGCGCGGCGGTGTTCGGCAGCGTGCAGCCTCAGCCGCTCGACCATCAGCCCGACGGCAGCCTGGCGCTCGACGCGATCGAGGCCGCCATCAAGCCCGACGACGCCCACTTCGCGCGCACCCGGCTGCTGGCGCTCGAAAACACGCTGGGCGGCAAGCTGCTGCCGTTCGCCTACGTGGAGCAGGCGACGCAGCTCGCGCAGCGCAAGGGGCTGGCGCGCCACCTCGACGGTGCCCGGCTCTTCAACGCCGCAACCGCGCAGGCGGCGGCGCTCGGCACCGACGTGCGCGCCGAGGCGCGTCGCATCGCCGGCTGCTTCGACAGCGTGTCGGTCTGCTTCAGTAAGGGCCTGGGCGCACCGGTCGGCTCGGCGCTGTGTGGTTCGCGCGACTTCGTCGCGCGCGCCCACCGCATCCGCAAGATGGCCGGCGGCGGCATGCGCCAGGCCGGCCTGCTGGCGGCGGCGGCCTCGCACGCTCTCGAGCAGCACGTCGATCGGCTCGCCGACGACCACGCGCTGGCGCGCCGGCTGGCGGAAGGCCTGGCAGGCATTCCCGAACTGCAGGTCGAGGCCCCGCAGACCAACCTGCTGTTCGTCGACCTGGCGGGCGATGCCCGCTCGCGCTCGGGCGAACTGCTGGCGCACCTGAAGTCGCAGGGCGTGCTCGCCACCGGCCTCTACCGGCTGCGCTTCGCCACCCATCTGGACGTCGATGCGGCCGGCATCGACCGCGCGATCGGCGCGATCCGGAGCTTCTTCCATGCCTGAGGCCCCCCGGCTCGCGCTGTCCGATCCGCCGCCGGCACCGTCGTCCACCCACTAGAGAGACAACCATCATGCCCATCACTCCCCAGGAAGCCCTGCAGCGCACCATCGAGCACCGCGAGGTGTTCCACGACGAGATGCTGCACATCGTGCGCCTCATCATGAGCGGCGAATGCTCGCCCGTGATGATGGCGGCGCTGATCACCGGCCTGCGCGTCAAGAAGGAAACCATCGGCGAGATCACCGCGGCCGCGCAGGTGATGCGCGAGGTCTCGACCAAGGTGCCGGTGGCGGACACTACGAACCTGGTCGACATCGTCGGCACCGGCGGCGACGGCTCCCACACCTTCAACATCTCGACCTGCACCATGTTCGTCGCCGCGGCGGCCGGGGCCAAGGTCAGCAAGCACGGCGGGCGCAGCGTCAGCAGCAAGTCCGGCAGCGCCGACGTGCTCGAGTCGCTGGGCATCAACATCAACCTGAAGCCCGAGCAGATCGCCAAGTGCATCGCCGACGTCGGCATCGGCTTCATGTTCGCGCCGAACCACCATCCGGCGATGAAGAACGTCGCCCCGGTGCGCAAGGAGCTCGGCATCAAGACCATCTTCAACATCCTCGGTCCGCTGACCAATCCGGCTGGCGCGCCGAACATCCTCATGGGCGTGTTCCACCCCGACCTGGTCGGTATCCAGGTGCGCGCGCTGCAGCGCCTGGGCGCCGAGCATGCGCTGGTGGTCTACGGCCGCGACGGCATGGACGAGATCTCGCTCGGCGCCGCCACTATGATCGGCGAGCTGAAGGGTGGCGAGGTGCGCGAGTACGAGCTGCATCCCGAGGACTTCGGCTTCGCGATGGCGAGCAACCGCAGCCTGCGCGTCGAGACGCCCGAGCAATCGAAGGCGATGCTGCTCGACGTGCTGGACAACCAGCCCGGTCCGGCGCGCGACATCGTCGTGCTGAACGCCGGCGCCGCGCTTTATGCGGCCAACGTCTGCGAATCGATCGCCGCCGGCATCGAGCGGGCGCGTGCCGCGCTCGATTCAGGTGCCGCCAAGGCCAAGCTGGCCGAACTCGCCGCGGCCACCGCGGCGGCCTGAGGAGAAATCAAGCATGTCGAACACCCTGGAGAAGATCGTCGCCGTCAAGCGCGAAGAGATCGCCGCGGCCAAGAAGCGAAGCCCGCTCGAGGCGGTGCGCTTCGATGCAGAGAGCCGCGTGCTGACGCGCGACTTCGTCGGCGCGCTGCGCGCCAAGATCGCCGGCGGCGCGGCCGCGGTGATCGCCGAGATCAAGAAGGCCAGCCCGAGCAAGGGCGTGCTGCGGGCCGATTTCATTCCGGCCGACATCGCCCAGAGCTACGCCGAGGGCGACGGCCAGGTCAGCGCCGCCTGCCTGTCGGTGCTGACCGACCGCCAGTTCTTCCAGGGCGGCGTCGACTACCTGAAGCAGGCGCGGGCCTCCTGCGAGCTGCCGGTGCTGCGCAAGGATTTCATCGTCGATCCCTACCAGGTCTACGAGTCGCGCGCGATGGGCGCCGACGCCATCCTGCTGATCGTCTCCTGCCTTGACGATGCCCAGATGCGCGACTACGAGGCCATCGCCACCGGGCTCGGCATGGCGGTGCTGGTCGAGGCGCACGACGGCGACGAAGTCGACCGCGCCTTGAAGCTGCGCACGCCGCTGATCGGCGTCAACAACCGCAACCTGCGCACCTTCGAGGTCTCGGTGCAAACCACCCTCGATCTGCTGCCGAGGGTGCCGGCCGATCGCCTGCTGGTGACCGAATCGGGCATCGCGACGCGCGACGAGGTGGCCCGGCTGCGCGCCGCCGGCGTCCACGCCTTCCTGGTCGGCGAGACCTTCATGCGGGCCGACGAGCCGGGCGAGGCGCTGGCCGAGTTGTTCCGATGAGCGCCGCGCCGGGCCGCCACAAGCAAGCTCATGCCCCCTCGGGGGGCAGCGAGGACACGAAGTGCCGAGCGTGGGCCGCCATGAGCGCAGCGGACCAGTTGTTGACGGCGGACCCCGCCGACTGGCCGGTCGCGCCGGGCTGGCGGCCGCTGGTGGACGAATTCTTCGCCGGCCCGGTCGGCATGAAGCTGATCGGATTCCTGTGCGAGCGGCTGGCCGCCGGGGCCGTGATCTTCCCGCCGCGGCCGCTGCGTGCGCTCGAGCTGACGCCGCCCGAGGAGGTCCGCGTCGTGATCCTCGGGCAGGACCCGTACCACGGCCGCGGCCAGGCCGAGGGGCTGGCCTTCTCGGTTGCGCCGGGCGTGCCGCTGCCGCCCTCGCTGCGCAACATCTTCAAGGAGCTGGAGCGCGACCTCGGGACCCGCCCGCCGGCCTTTCCGAACCCCGGCGGCAGCCTGGTGCGATGGGCATCGCACGGCGTGCTGTTGCTAAACACCTGCCTGACGGTGGAGGAGGGGCAGGCGGCCAGCCATTCGGGGCGCGGCTGGGAAGCGCTCACCGACGCGGTGATCCGTCATGTGGCCGCCCGCGAGCGGCCCGTCGTCTTCATGCTGTGGGGCGCGCATGCGCAGAGCAAGCGTGCCCTGATCGATACAAATCGTCACAAGATATTGGTCGCCAACCATCCCTCCCCGTTGTCGGCCTTGCGACCTCCGCTTCCCTTCATCGGCTGCGGCCATTTCGGCCAGGCTCGCGCCTGGCGCGAAGCGGAATCCTTGGGGTTCGGGCAAGAACACGCCTGATTTCGTGCGAAAATCTAAGGCTCTCGGGAAAACGGCCCGGGTAGACGGGTTGCGATCGACCAGCCCCGAAACTCGTGCTATATTCCGAGGTTCGCCGGAGAGGTGGCCGAGTGGTTAATGGCAGCAGACTGTAAATCTGCCCTCTTACGAGTACGCTGGTTCGAATCCAGCCCTCTCCACCAGCGATGAATGGATTTTGCAGAGCGCTTGACTGTGACCGTTGCGGTGCTTCCCGAGCAAGGGCGGGTGCCACGATGCGGGAGTAGTTCAATGGTAGAACCCTAGCCTTCCAAGCTAATGACGCGGGTTCGATTCCCGTCTCCCGCTCCAGAAGTCCAGGTCGGCGCGAAGCGCAGTGTTTTTTGCAGATTTTGATATCGCCCATTTGGCTCAGTGGTAGAGCACTCCCTTGGTAAGGGAGAGGTCGCGGGTCCGATTCCCGCAATGGGCACCAGTTTTGGGGTT
>NZ_JBFUIU010000801.1:0-3978 GCF_056401695.1 Variovorax sp. P4_D9 | reverse complement strand
GTCGCGCTGTGGACAAAAGCGATGCTGGACGGGCATGATCCAAATGCGGATCAGAAAATAAGAGGTGCCGGTGGCTCATCAAGCCTTGCCTTGCGCTCCTACTTGAGCGCCCTCACCAAGGATCAGACACGTCGCGACCCGAATGTTCCGCGACCGAAGAACATCATGGAGGGTCTGCGCAAATCGGCTTGCCCCTATGTACCTCCCGCCCTGAATCAGGACGAAGTGATAAACACGGCATCGCATTTTGCGCTGGGAGGGTATCTTTCGACCGAGTTCCTCATCACCACGGGAATCTACAACCTGCTTGCGAACCGCGATCAATGGGAGCTTCTCCTCAGCAAGAGCGAAGATGAATACGTGATTAAAGGCGCCCTGTGGGAGATGCTTCGCTACGATGCACCGTTCCAGATGGCGGACCGCTGGGTAGCAGAGAACTGCGTCCTCGGCGACTACCCTCTCACCAAGGGCGAGAAAGTGACCGTCGTCTACGGATCGGCCAATCGAGATCCGGCAGTCTTTGGAGAGACCGCAGATCGATTTGACATCAGTCGCGAACTCAACGCGAAACAGATCTACGGGTTCGGACATGGCATCCACTACTGCATCGGCTCTGATATGGCGTTGATGGTGGCGAGCGCGGCCATCATGAAATTCGTCAAGACGTTTCCCAAAGCCGAATTCGCCGTCAAAGACGGTGGCGGAGCCTGGCTTCCCGATCCATACTTCCGTTCAAGGGATAAATTGATGATCAACCTGGTGCCGAAGAAGCAAGGGTCATCGGAGAAGACGACTTAAAGTGCCACCAATTTCCTCTGCTGATGTGGAAGGCCCGGTCTACCGCTTCGGTGAGGCCGAGTTGGATATACCTGCACAGGAGCTTCGCATTGAAGGCAAGCGCGTAACGCTGGGCGCGCGCGGGATCGCGCTCCTTCGGGTGTTGATCGAGCGCCGGCGCGGCGCAATCAGCAAGCACGAACTGCTCGACACCGTGTGGCGCGGCGTGATCGTTGAAGAGAACAATCTTCAGGTCCAGATCTCCACGCTTCGCAAACTGCTCGGGCCACAAGCTATCGCAACGATTCCGGGCCGAGGCTATCGGTTCATGCTTCCCGTCGAAGGCGAGCAAACTGAGCCAGCAGAGGCGCAGGCCAACCCAGGAGCAAAACCGTCGGTAGCGCCAAGGCACCCGGCCTCTGGTAATGCACCATCACGACCACCAGACCTGTATGGTCGCAAGGAAGACTGTGCCGCGGTACAGGCCTTGATCGAGAGGCATCCACTGGTGTCGATCGTCGGCGCTGCCGGTATCGGAAAGACGCAGCTTGGCCTGGCAGTCGCCTGCACCCTCGCCGCGAACTCTCCCGATGGAGTATGGATCGTTGAATGCGCCTCCTTGAATGACGGAAGCCTCCTTGTGCAGACCATTGCGCAAGCGATGAAATTGAGCCTTCCCGGGATGCGTGAACCGATTGAAGAGCTAAGCATGGCTCTGCGTGATCGACGCGCGCTGCTATTGGTCGACAACTGCGAGCACCTAKTAGACGAAATTGGTGCCGTCATCGCACGGCTGCTCGCGGATGCCGAGGGCCTGCGTGTTCTCACAACCACGCAGGAATCGCTCAGGCTTCCCAATGAGCACCTCTACCGGCTGACGCCGTTGTCGGTTCCCATGAACGCTCAGCTTGCTGACGATGCACTGGCTTATGGTGCCGTGCGACTGTTCGTCGAGAGAGTTCGAGCCCAGAGACCGCAGTTCACCCTGGATTCAAGCAACCTGGCGGCGGTCGTGGAGATCTGCAGGAGGCTGGATGGCTTGCCACTGGCCATCGAGTTCGCCGCAGCACGCGTTCCAGTGCTCGGTGTCGTTGGCGTGGAAGAGCGATTGGGGGAGCGCTTCCGCATGCTGACCGGAGGCTCGCGTTTCGCCCCAAAACGCCACCAGACGCTGAGGGCAGCCATCGACTGGAGCCATGGGCTGCTTGACGAGGATGAGAGAGCCGTCTATCGCCGTCTGGGTGTTTTCGTTGGCAGCTTCTCGCTTGAAGCGGCGCAAGAACTCGCTACCACCGACCAGATGGATGAATGGCTCGTTCTCGAGCATCTCAGCAGCCTGGTCGACAAATCGCTCATCGTTGCAGAGGGCGAGCCACGCCCAAGGTACCGCATGCTGGAGTCCACACGTGAGCATGCGCTGGAACAACTTGCAAGTTCTGGCGAAACCGACCTTTGGATTGCGCGGCATGCCGATGTGACCTGCCAGGCGCTCAGGCGAGCCATCCAGCAGCGCCGTCCAGATGCCATCCTTGCAGAGATGCCGAACGTCCGTAGCGCCTATGAATGGGCGTTTGCTGGCGGCAAGAACCCCGTCGTGGCAGTTGCCCTGGCCACCTTGCCTTCCATGGTGACGGCTGTGGAAGGCGCAGTCCAGGAGGCTCGCCGAAGGCTTCTGGAGGTGGAAGACCTGGTAAACGACGAGATGCCGCGTTCGCTCATTGCGCAGTATTGGCAATGGTATGGGCGCATTGGGCTTGGTGGCCGTCTTCGACCCTCTCGTTGCATCGAGGCATTGCTCAAGGCTGAAGACCTGTTCGAAGAGATCGGGAGGTCTCGACACGTGCATGCCTGCAGGCGCCATGTGGCAGAGGCGATGCTCGATGCGGGCGACCTAGCAGGTGCGGCAAACGCCCTGCAGAGAGCTAAATCGATGGAGGACGCCAGTTGGCCAGTGGCGGACAGCATGAGGAGGCTGCGAGTCGAAGGCCTGTGGCTGGCAAAGGCCGGTCGCCCGGAGGAGGCAATCGAATGCTCCATGCTGGCTCTCGAGCACGCTCAAGAGGCTGGAATTGATCGATACCACCTGGTATTGCTTGATGACATCGCCAGGTTCCACCTGGAGGCCGGAAATGCCCACGAAGCCGCCGACCGGTACCGCGCGCTGGCAGAAAGTGCCCGCAAGGCCCGCGCAGGATTGACGCTGTCAAACGCTCTTGCCGGCTTGATCGCGGCACTCACCGCAGAGAACGAGTTGGACGAGGCTCAGCGCGTGACCGAAGAAGCACTGCCGGTGCTTGCGCGCTGCGCAATCCTAGCCGCCCGGGCCGACATCCTGGCATGGCTGATGGCACGGCGAGGCCACTATGAACAAGCATCGCTTCTGCTCGGGGCATCAGATGCATTTCGATCGGGCTGCGAAACTCCGCGAGATCCCATCGAAAAGCGATCACGCAAAGAAGCACTCGACCTCATGGTGGCTGTGATCCCTGAAGCAAAGCTATTCGAGTGGATCGCTGCAGGCGTCGCCTCAAGTGAAGATGGCCTGATAGCCTCGATCTCTGCGATTGACGCCGCAAAAAAGCAAAGGCCTCAGCAGGCTTGACCTGAACTCGTTCTCATCGAACGCAATCATCTTTTACCGCGTCGCAGGATTTTGTCTTGGTAATCCGACCGATGATTGCGATCAGCCTCTACTTCCCTGCCCCGGCTGGCTCTGGCGCCACCCGCACCTCGACGGTGTTGCGTGCGGCCTTGAAGCGGGGGAAAGTCGATCGACCTATCAATGTGGCTGGCCCACGGTCGGCCCCAGTGAACTGACGCGGCGTCGAAGTCGTGAAAGCGCACCGTGGTCAGCCGCACGGCCAGTGGGGCAGGACGGCCTGCGGCCCCAGCCGACTGGTTGAGATCCTCGATGGCCTGCGGATTGGCGCCAAGCACGCCTTGCCAACATGCGAAGGCAGACGCTCGAGTCGGCTAGGTCACCGCAGGTCGCTGCTTGCCGATGCCGTTCGGCACTGAAAGTGCTCCCCATTGCCCTCAAACTTGAGGAGTGCAGGCGATCAGGCTATTTGAGACTTCCATAAATCATGACATCACCACAGCGTGGCCTGCATCCAGCAGGCGGCGATGATCGAGGGGCGCTTCTGAGCACTCTTGAGCTTGTTGCGCGCGGTCGTGTGCAGCTCGCTGAGGTCGTTGGGG
>NZ_JBFUIU010000800.1:0-3984 GCF_056401695.1 Variovorax sp. P4_D9 | reverse complement strand
ATCTGTACGTGGCCCACCACAACGCCAACCCCAAGCCGTTTATCTGGACCAAGAGCGCGACCGACATCCTGGCCAAGGCCGCACTGGCACGGGCCCAAAGATACGTACACATCTGAGTGGCGCACTACACTAGAGGCCGTACCGACGATCAACGTCTGCAGACGATCTCGGGCCAGAGTGCGCTCGGTGCCGCGTTGTAATGCCAGACGATTTTCTTCACCTTGCCCTTGCCCTTGCCCTTGCCCTTGCCCTTGCCCTTGCCCTTGCCCTTGGCCGCATCGTCGACCGATGCGTCGTCATAGATCACGATGGTGTGCCCGATCTTGGGGAGCGGACCATCGTAAGGATGGTGGGATGTTCCCACCTGAAGCTCGGCCGGTGCAGCAGAGCCGGAAAGAATGGTGATTCTCATCCGTGCCTCATTCGGGTTGGAAAGGCCAGTAGAAGGTGCCAACCGTCGCCCCCTTGCCGATCCGAAAGGTCTTGGTCAAGGTGACGCCGGCATAGGTGGCATTGACGCGGTAGGCGCCGGGAGCCAGGACGATGTGAAAGAGAGGGCCGCAGTCCGCAAAGGGCCCGTATGACGCGCCCTGGCCAGGTTCGATCATCACGCTGACCCCTGTGATGTAGGCGCCCGTGCCGACCTCGGCAAACGTCAGACGCAAGTTGTAGAGATCGCGCGTGACCAGCATGTCCGACTGACCTCCCTCGCCGATGCCGCCGGTGGCGAACGAACCCGGCGCCAGCGTGGGTTGAGGCGCTGGACGCGCGAGCACAGTGCCGCCATGTAACGCGTATGACATCAGCGCAACGAGCCACAGCTTGCGCATCAGGGATGAAATGAAATGGTCCATGGTGCGAACGCTAAATCGGATGGCGCGGCTGAGGTTTGATCGCGCGCAAGCCAGGCGTCGAGCTTGCGCGGCGGCTGGCGAAATCGTCCGTCATTGCGCTGCATCAAGGTTTGGGCCCGGTCGATGCGCGATGCTGGCCCTATGTCGTCGTTGGCGGGCTCTACGAGTGCGACGACGTGCACGAGGAGCTGCCCCCATGGCAATTCAACCGTTAAAGACATTCGTTCTGTTCGTCGCGGCGCTGGTCAGCGCCTCGGCGGGCGCGCAGTCGCGCGGAGAACTCCTGTACACGACGACTTGCGTGGCCTGTCATACGACGCAGGTGCATTGGCGCGACCGTAGGCTGGCCACGGACTGGAACAGCCTGCAAGCGCAGGTCGTCCGCTGGCAAGCCGTGGGTTCGCTCAACTGGAGCGAGGAGGACATCGTCGCGGTGACACAGCACCTCAACGAGCGCTTCTATGGATTCAAGTCGCCTTCCGGCCGGCCCGTGGTGACGACGCCGACACGAAGCGAACGCCCGTGATCGCGACATGAGCGACATGAAGAAGCCGGCGCCGCTCCATCTGGGCACCGTTCTTGTGGCGATCGCGCTGCTTGTGATCGCGTGGGACTCCTGGCAACAGAGTCGCAGCATCGAGATGGTTCCCTACAGCGCTTTCGAGGATCAGTTGCGGGAAGGGAAGATTGCGGAAGTCACAGTCGGCGACTCGATCATCACCGGGCGTCTACGGATTCCCGAAAGCGGGGGCAAGCAGACCGTGATGGCCACCATGGTCGAGCCGCAGATCGCCGAACGTCTCGCCGGCTTCGACGTCCCTTACCAGCGGGTCCGCAGCTCGAGCTGGTTGCAGGTTTTGCTTTCCTGGATCATGCCCGCCCTGTTGATCTTCGGCCTGTGGAGCCTTATCGCGCGCCGTGCGGGCGGCGGCATCGGCGCCGGGTTGCTGGGCATCGGGAAAAGCAAGGCGAAGATCTACATGGAGAAGAGCACGGGCGTGCGCTTCGATGACGTCGCCGGCGTCGACGAGGCGAAGGCGGAACTGCAGGAGATTGTCGACTTTCTCAAGAACCCGAAGGACCACGGCCGGCTGGGTGCCCGCATTCCGAAGGGCGTACTGCTGATGGGGCCCACYGGCACGGGGAAGACCTTGCTGGCGCGCGCCGTTGCAGGTGAAGCGGGCGTGGTGTTCTTTTCGATCAGCGGTTCGGAATTCATCGAGATGTTCGTCGGCGTCGGGGCCGCGCGGGTGCGTGACCTGTTTGAGCAGGCACGCGCGAATGCGCCCGCCATCATCTTCATCGACGAGCTCGATGCGCTGGGCAGGGCGCGCACCGCCTTCCCGATCGCCGGCGGACAGGACGAGCGCGAGCAGACACTCAATCAATTGCTGGTAGAGCTCGATGGCTTCGATCCGAGCGTGGGCGTCGTCCTGCTCGCCGCGACGAACCGGCCGGAGACGCTGGATCCGGCGCTACTGCGCGCCGGGCGCTTCGACCGCCAGGTCCTCGTCGATCGCCCGGACCGCATCGGGCGTGTCGCGATCCTGAAGGTGCATGCACGAAAGATCCGGCTCGCCGCCAACGTGGATCTCGACCAGGTCGCAGCCATCACCGTCGGATTCGCCGGTGCGGACCTCGCGAATGTAGTCAATGAGGCCGCGTTGATCGCCACGCGGCGCAACGGCGATGCGGTGACGCTGTCGGATTTCACGCAGGCGATCGAGCGCATCGTCGCCGGGATCGAAAGAAAGAACCGCATCCTCGGCCTGCTTGAGCGCGAAGTCGCGGCCACGCACGAACTCGGTCATGCACTGACCGCACTGGCCCTGCCCGGCGCGGACAAGGTGCACAAGGTGTCGATCGTCCCGCACGGCATCGGCGCACTAGGGTACACCCTGCAGCGTCCTTCGGAAGACCGGCACTTGCTGCGGCGGGGCGAACTGCTCGACAGGCTCGCGGTATTGCTCGGTGGCCGCGCCGCCGAATTGCTCGTGTTCGGCGAGCCGACGACGGGAGCGGCCGATGACCTGGTCAAGGCGACGAACCTGGCGCGCGACATGGTGATGCGCTACGGCATGGACAGCGGCCTCGGTCCCGTGGTCTACGCCGAGCAGCGTTCTCCCATGATGGAATCGCGGACCGATGCGGCATCATCCGCCATCGCGTCCTCCGCAGCCAGCGAGAAGACCGCGCAGCGCATCGATGACGCCGTGCAAGGCCTGATCGAACAAGAGGCGAAACGTGCGACGCAATTGCTTCGCGAGCGGCGCGAGATGCTGGACCGCTGCGTGCGCGCATTGATGAGCAAGGAGACGCTCGAGGAGGCCGAGTTGCTGGCGCTGGTCGCAAGTCCGGGTTCGTCACGGAGTGCGCCCGGGGGCGACAGCCTGAAGGCCGAACTCAGCTTGGCGCAGTGAACTTGTTGTTGGAAAGGGACTGCTTTGAAGACTCTCTGGATCTACGCTCACGCGTGCTTGGCCTCGCTCGCGTGGATTTTCATTCTCCTGGCGTGGTCTCTGGCGTTGCTGGACCCGAAGTCAGGCATCAACCAGGACCCGGTGTTTGCCACGATCGCGATCCTGGTGGCGTTGGGACATCTGAGCGCCGGCAGCTATCTGGTGCGCCGCATCCGCGACGAGATCGGCGAGGCCAGAAAGGCCTCGGCGAATCGCTGCATACAGCCGTCTTCCTGACGTCGACTTGGTCAGGGATGTGGCTCCGCACCGTGTCGTGCAGCCCATTCCTTGGCTTTGGCAATGCCGATCCGGATCGCCTTGCCATCGTCATAGCCGTCGGCGAGCAGGGCGTTGGCTATTTCGACGGCTTTCATCCGAATCCATTGCGGCAGGTGCTCCATGGCCGGAGGGTAGCGATCGGGAGTCCAGGGCATGGCGAGTTCCTCGTTTCACTTTATCCTGAATCCGTGAGCCCAAGAGTGAAAGGGGCTCACCCTGCGGGTGCGATCGATTTGAGGTGGTTTGGTAAACGCGAGACAGGTGTGGGGCGTTTATGGGCCTGTTGCAAACGCAGTATCCGATTCCTTCCAATGCGCCCCTTCATCGTCAAGCAACTCGACTACGACCTCACCCCGGTAGCCGGTCTGGCGCTGGTAGGACATCACCTGAAT
>NZ_JBFUIU010000799.1:0-4012 GCF_056401695.1 Variovorax sp. P4_D9 | reverse complement strand
GCGGATAACCGACGATGAGGGACACCGGCTTTGTGGGCCACGTCGATCCTTGCGCCAGAACCGCGCCGGGGCCGAGTGTCGACATGACCGTACCGGCAGCAGCCATCTTGAGGATTGCGCGTCGTGATGTGAGTTTCATTTGACCTATCTCCGTTTAAGAATGTTCAGGCGCACAAGCGCCGATCAACGGCGTTGCTTAGAACGCGACGTTGTTGCCGCCCTTGAGCTGAAGAAGCTCGCGTGCGTCGTCGGGCGTGGCCACGGCCAGCGACATGCCCTCGAGAATCCCGCGCATGCGACGCACCTGATCGGCGTTGGTTCGCGCCAGTTGGCCAGGTCCGTCCCACAGCGAGTCCTCAAGGCCTACCCGCACGTGTCCACCCATGGCCGCGGATTGCGCGCCGATGGGCATCTGGCTGCGGCCAGCCGGCAGCACCGACCATTGATAGGCATCGCCGAACAGGCGGTCCGCCGTGCGGCGCATGTGAAGCACGTCTTCCGGGTGTCCGCCGATGCCGCCCAGGATGCCGAAGACCGACTGGATCAGGAACGGCGGCTTGATCAATCCGCGATCGATGAAGTGCGCGGCCGTGTAGAGGTGACCGATGTCATAGCACTCGATCTCGAAGCGGGTCCCGTTTTCGCTGCACGACTGCAGGATGTGCGCGATGTCGGTGAAGGTGTTCTTGAAGATGCGGTCATGGCTGCCCGACAGGTACGGCTCCTCCCAGTCGTACTTGAATTCCTTGAAGCGATYGAGCATCGGGAACAGCCCCATGTTCATCGAGCCCATGTTCAGCGACGCAACCTCCGGCTTGAATTCGTGCGCAGGGCGCAGCCGGTCTTCGATCGACATGGTCGGCGCCCCTCCGGTCGTGAGGTTGATGACGACGTTGCTCGCGGCCTTGATCTGAGGCAAGAACTGCTTGAAGAGCGCAGGGTCTTGCGAGGGGCTGCCGTCGATGGGGTTTCGTGCATGCAAGTGCACGATGGCCGCGCCTGCTTCGGCCGCTCCGATTGCCGATTCGGCAATCTGCTCGGGCGTGATCGGCAGATACGGTGACATCGAAGGCGTGTGAATCGCACCGGTAACGGCGCAGGTGATGATGACTTTGCGAGGCATGCTGTACTCCAAGTTGGTGATCGGTTCAGGCGGTCGGTGCAGTGCGCTTGTGTGCTGCCAGGGCCATCAGACGGCGGTCTCGCCAAGCCGAGCGCGTGCCGATGTCGCCGATGTCCAGTTCCTTTCGGCGCTCACTGTCGACGCGCGCTACCGTGTCATCGGCCCAGCTGAAGGGCTGTACGCCGACCATCGTTTCGCGGCATTGCGGGCCATAGCGCCTTGCGTAGTCCATGACACCGGCTGGCGCATTGAGGTCGATGGTCTCGAAGGGCCCCATGAACGACCAGCGCAAGGCGAGCCCGTCCTTGAGAACCTTGTCGATGTCCTCGGCGCTGGCCAGCCCCTGTTCGAACAGCGTGAAGCACTCGTTGAGCACCGCGGCTTGCACGCGGTTGAGCAAGAAGCCTGGAATTTCGCGCGACAACGAAACCGGTGTCTGACCGGCAGCCGCATAGAGCGCATGGGCGCGTTCCATCACTTTGGGATCGGTCCATGGGGCCGGGCACAGCTCCACCAATGGCACCAGATAGGGAGGGTTGGTTGGATGGCCGACAAGGCATCGCGCGCGTCCGGCCAAGTCGGAAGTGAAGGTCGACGCCGGAAGCCACGAGGTGGAGCTCGCGAGMACGGCGTCAGGCGGCGCCAGCGCGTCAAGCTGGGCAAAGATGGCGATCTTTGCTTCCACCGTCTCTCGGATGTTCTCCTGCACCATCACCACATCGCGCAGAGCGTCTGCCAGGTTCGGCTCGCAGCGGATCCGCGAAAGGACGTCTTGGGCGGGGTCGTTGAGCAGGCCAAATCCCGCCAGCTCGTGCAAGCGTTCCTCGATGTAGGCCAGGCTTCCTGCCATCGTTGCAGCGTCCGCGTCGTGCAGCCGCACCGGATGTCCCGCACGGGCAAACACGATCGCCCAGGCTCGGCCAATCAGGCCGGCGCCGATCACCGCCACCGGCTGGATGGACCGATCCGACGTAACTTGCGGCGCACTCACTTTGACAACTCCGGACTGCCGGGCAGCCGTGGGCACTGACCGCTGACGCAGAGCGCAGCCGAAGCGCGCGCGCTGGCCTTCTCGTTTGTGAGCGGCAAATAGCTGCGTGCTGGCGGCTTGTTGTTTGCGTCGCAAACGGCGCGGGTACTGACGACTGTTCGGGCCATGAAATGCTCCAGGTGGGTAGAGGGAGGCCAGGAAATCAACTAGACGCTGAGCTCTTCTGGCGTTGTGATCATATGATCTGTGATCACAGTAATTTGATGGTGGAAACCCTATAGTCTTGATCTGTGCTCAAAGATCACAACTTGCCGCCTATACTTGGGCATGGACCTTTCCTCCCTCGTCACGCCGCTGACCCGCCAGACCCTCCGGGGCGACGTCTACAAGCAGCTGAGCGAATTGCTGATGAGCGGTCGCGTGACGCCGGGCGAGCAGCTTTCGTTGCGTACGGTGGCAGAGGGCCTTGGGGTGAGCGTGATGCCGGTGCGGGAGGCGGTCAGTCGCTTGCTGTCGGAAAAAGCCCTCGAACTGCTTCCGAACCGGACCCTGCGTGTACCGACGATGTCAGTCAGCCAATTTCGCGAGATCACCGACATCCGGGTCAACCTCGAAGGCCTGGCCACAGCGCGCGCCGCCACCCTCGTCGATGACGCGGGCCTCCAGGAAATCGAGGCGGCGCACGGGCGCTTCTCTCGCGAAATTTCGTTGAAGCGTCCGGACGTATCGCAACTGGTCGCCCTCAACAAGGAACTCCATTTCGCGATCTACCGGCAGGCTGGCATGCCGATGCTCCTCGAGATGATCGAGTCACTGTGGCTGCGCATCGGGCCGATCGTGAATTACGACTTTCGATCGGGATCCGCGCGGGTCACGGAACACGTTTCGGCTGACCATCACGATCGGGTCATCGTTGCTCTGAAGAAAAGGGACGCCGCGGCCGCCAGCAAGGCTCTGGCCGGTGACATCCGTGGTGCCGCAGATTTCATCGTTTCGGCGGGTGTATTGGTGGGTGAAGATGCCGCAATGGACAAGTCGGCTCGACCTGTCTCCGCTCCCGCACCCGCCAGCGGGAATAAGCGGTCGCGCGCAGTCTCGACTCAAAGGCGCTCGAACGGGTAGTGGCAAGGCACCCGTGCGCCCCCGAAATGGTCCGCCTCTAGCAAACTACAGGCACTCGAAAGCTGCCTCAGACGGGACCTGCTCATGGCCGGATCCTGCCTCACGGCGGGTGGGTGTGCACGCGCTTCGCGTCGTCGCATCCGTGTAGGGCCTGAAGACTGCGCGTGATCTTTAGTCTGAGGCCTTGGCCTTGGGCTTGAAGATGTGCACGACCTCACCATGCCCGAGCATCTCCACCAGCTTGGCGATGCGCCTGGCACGCGTCTCCGGCTTGACCGCCGTCTGCACGCGCCATAGCACTGCGTAGCGGTTGGACGCACTGATCGTCGCGAAGAAGGCCTTCGCCTTGGGACTTGCCTCCAGCGCGGCCTGCAGGTCGTCCGGCACGCTGGACGTGCGCGCGCTGTCGTAGGCGTTGACCCAGCGGCCATCAGTCTTCGCGGCGTTGATTTGGGCCTGCCCCGCGGGCTGGATGCGTCCGGCCTCGATCAGCGCGGCGACCTTGTCCACATTGATCTTGGACCAGATGMTGCGTGCGCGCCGCGGCGTGAAGCGTTGCAGGAAGTGCTGGTCGTCGAGCCCTTTCTTCTGGCCGTCTATCCAGCCCCAGCACAGCGCGATCTCGACGGCCTCGGGGTAGGTAACACTGGGCTCGCCGGCGCCTTTCTTCGCGATCTTCAACCACAGCCCGTCCGACGTGGCGTGGTGCTTTTTCAGCCACGCGTCGAAGGCCTTCGCGGACTTGAAGAGGGTCGCAACGGTGTCGGGTTTCGTGC
>NZ_JBFUIU010000798.1:0-4019 GCF_056401695.1 Variovorax sp. P4_D9 | reverse complement strand
GCCATTGATTAGCCATCAGGCAGCCCCCCCCGCGGCCTGGCTCATGAAGTCGGCATTCGCGGCCGCGCGGCGGCGCAGGGCCTTGGCCACGCGAAACTCGAAGAGGCCTCGGTGCTCGGGGTTCACGAGTGCGAACAGGCGCGCGAGGTACGGCGTCATGTGGTCGTTGAGCTTCCAGGCTCCGCCCACTTCTTGCAGAGCTGAGGTATGGCGCAGGACTTCGATGATGGTCCGCGCGCTGAAGTGCGCGAAGCCCTTCGCGACCGCGCGCAAAGCCTCGCGCTCGAAGGCCTCGTAGACGTGCAGGTTGTCGGGCAGGTAGGCCAGGAAGTCTGGCGTGAAGCTGTCGGCGTTCAGGCGTGCGAGCGCCAGCACGGTGCTATTGGTTGTCATGCAAGTCCCTCCAGCTGCATCAGCGGCTCGGTCGCGCATTGCAGGGTTTCGCGGCTGTAGGGCTGGCCCGTTCGCGCATCGGCCAGAAACTCCTCGTCGCGCAGCTCGATCAGGTACATCGGCCGCGTCATGGGCTCGTGCAGGTAGCGCACGCGCGCGTTGACGACTTGCACGCCGTAGTGCTTCGCCTCGGCGCGCAGGGCCTTGACCTCTTCCTCTTCGAGAAGGAGGCGGCTATCAGCGAGGCGCCAGTAACGGCGCTTGCCGTGCATCGGTGCCGGCACGGACCGCAGGGCTTCGAAAAGATCCCGGGTGCTCATGCCGGGGTGCCCCCGGTCGGTGAACTGTCAGACAGAGAACCGACCAACCGAAGCCGGTGCTCCATCACCATGCGGATATGGGCCTTCCCGAAGCAATCCACCGTAGCGAGGTACTCGAGGTACTCGGACTCGGAGCTGTAGCCGAGGTCGTTCCAGCGGCGGCGCACGGCCTCCTTGAGTTCGTCGGACACGCGCGCTTCGAGCTTGGAGGACTTCTTCCCGCCCATGATGGCGCGGGAGAACATGGGGAGGTCACTGTCGAAGGGTGTGACTGGGCACATGAGTTCGATGCCTGTGATGAGTCAGGGGGTGAATGGACGGAGTTCTGCCGCCCGGCGCGCGAAAGCGCGGGAGAAGACGGCGCGGCCGACCGACCGCCGGGAAAATGGATTCACGTCTTTGATGCGCTCCCCACGTTCAGCCGCGTGCACTGCGAGGTCGCGGATCTCGCGGGTCGTGAGGGCGCTGATGGGCTTGACGTGCATTCAGGCGATCGCTCTATGAGGGCGGGGCTGGATGCGGGGCGCGGCCTTGACCGGGCGCAGGCGGCGATCGGCCTTGGGGGCGCGGAAGATGCCCCAGTCGACATCCGGGCGCAGGGCTTCGCAGGTGACGCGGCCACCCGTGAAGCGCTCGATGGCGCCGCAGTGCTCGGCCGGCACGTTGCGGCCTTCCAGCTTCCACTGCCCGAAGGCGCCCTTGGTGACGCCTAAAAGTGTTGCCAAACGTCGCTGCGAGCCGACAATCTTTCCTGCCTTTTCCAGGGGGTGCAGGGGTGCCGATTCGGCGAGGGGCTCGGCCGAAATCATCGAATTCATAGACTTTTCACATCGTTACGATGCGACAGTCTATAAATACTAGATTCAAGAAGTCAAGATAAGCAAGACGACTTACTCTGTAATAGTCGCGAAAATCTAAACCCTATGAACATACCCGCATGGCTAAAGGCTGCTCGAAAGCATGCCGGCATGACACAGGAGGAAGCCGGGACCTTGGTGGAAGTCACCAAAGGCAACTGGTCAGCTTGGGAAAAAGGCAGGCACAGCCCAAGCGTTGTGCAGATCGCGAAGCTCTCGGAGGCGTTGCACTACCCTCTTCCCGCAAATCTAGGCGGCCCAGGTAATACGGAAGACCCCGGGCCGGGTGCCGGTGTTGGCGGAAAAGTCACACTCGAAACAGAATCAAAACACTCAGACTCCAGTCAGGTTGTCTACGCAGGGGCCGTGTCCTACAGTCGACAGATACCGGTTTCAGGTAGTGCTCGCCTCCGGCCTGGGGGCCTTGTGGAGATTGATTTCATGGGCGGAGTGGATGGGTTTGTATTGCTACAGACCCAAGACAGTGTGGCCTTCGCACTGCGGATCCGCGGCGACTCGATGGCGCCCGCGATTCGAGACGGGTGGTACGTAGTGATCTCGCCTGGCGCGAAGCCAGCAGTCGGCGAGTACGTTGTGCTCCACCTCAAAGATGGCACACAAATGGTTCGCGAGCTGCTCTACGAGCGCGCTGACACGGTTGCAGTGATGGAGGTCAACGGCAACGTCCGCCAGACCCTCACGGTGGAAGAGATTGAGAAAATGCAGGCGGTCGTGGCCGTCGTTTCACCTAGCCAGTGGCTGGCCCAATGAAGAAGCGCACCCTCGCCTTCTGCCTGGCRCTGGTGGCCGGCGGTGCGTCGGCCCAGGTCTTCCGCYGCATCGAGAACGGCAAGGTGGTCTATTCCGACAAGTACTGCGCCACGGAGAAGACCCAGCGCACCGACATCATGCTCGACCAAGCCACCATGGAGCGCAATCGCGCGCAGGCCGCAGCTGCCGGTCCGAACAGCACGCTGCAGAGCATCGAGCGCGCCCGCCGAATCCAGCGCAGCACCGTCGATACGGTGACGCGCCAGTCGCAGAGCGACGATGAAGGCCCGGCAGTGATCGGCCACAACCCCAACGAGCGCATCGACGCGCAGAGCGAGCGCAACATGCAGCGGCGCCAGGCCGAGCTGGATGCGTCTGCGCGCATGCGCCAGGAGCAGGACGATCGGCGCGCCCGTGCGCCGGCCCAGCTGGTGAACTGCGACGGCGCGGGCTGCTGGGACACCCAGGGCAACCGCTACAACGCCGCGGCCGGGGGCAACTTCCACCGCTCCGATGGCAAGTTCTGCACGCGGGCCGGCCCCAACGTTGTGTGCAACTGACTCCCTCTGCGATCCATGCAAAGCCCGCCACGAAGCGGGCTTTCTTTTTGACCCGTTGCGACCCATCCACACTCTCTTTCATTTGACACATAAAAAAATGAGATTTCTGGTAGCAGGGCTACCCTAGAGTCAACAGGTTCTAGATTAAAGTTGAGCTCATGTTGACTTTCTCTTAGTCTAGATATTCAATACCTCCCTCGCCATTGCGCAGTGAAGGAGTATTGAATGCAGATCCTCGAGATCAACGGATGGAGCGCCTTATGAGCGCCCTCACGTTCGAAGTGCTTGCCACCCTGCGCAAGCTGCACACCGTCTGTGTCGGCATGGATCACAAGGTCCAGACCAAGCGCCCGACCGAAGAGCAGTTCCAAGAAGCCCTCGCCGAAGCCGCCGCAGTGCTGGCCAAGGTGCCGACCCAGCTCGCCATCCACGACCGCACGGCCTACGCCCAAGCCATGCGCCGCAACGACCTCCATGCGTGCATCGCCATCGAGAAGCGCTATGACCTCTTCGGCTGGTCCCCGGAAGTCGTATCCATCGGCCTGACTGCTGCGGCGGAAGGCAAGGACGTCAACGCCGAGGTCGAGGCATTCCTGCACGGGGAGATCGCCTCGTGAGCGCCCTCTTCCACACCCCGCTGACTGCCCCGCGCGTGTTCGTCGGCTCGGTCGACGCCACCCGCGAGCGCATCACGCCCATCCCGCGAACCCTCGAGCAAGCCTTCGGCCCGGCCGCGCACGGCGGCGTGCTGGTCGCCATGGATGCCGAGGAACCCATGCACCCGAGCGACCGCCTGGTCGCGCGCATCAGCGCCCTCATCGGCGCCGTCCTTCTCGTCGGCCTCATCGCCGAACGCCTGTTTTCTTGACCACCCCCCCGGAGTACTTCCATGACTGCACGTAGAAAGGCCAAGGCCCAAGTGCCTCCTCCCACTAATCGCACGCACAGCGTGATGGCCAGCCAGCCCGTCCTGGACGACGTCGCGCCCGTCGTCCGCCAGCAGGAGGGCGAATACCTCTTCGTGGCGATCGGCCCCAGCGCCGCGAACCGACGCCAGTTCGGCGACGACGGAGCCCAGGGCAACGTCGCGATGCTGCTGACCACCATCGTTTACATCC
>NZ_JBFUIU010000797.1:0-4030 GCF_056401695.1 Variovorax sp. P4_D9 | reverse complement strand
GGCCGGGGCCGCGCGAAAACGCACTGAGCCGGCATCGGCGGTCAGGGGGCTCAGGCCTTGCCGCAGGGGCTCCAGCGCCTCACGCACGATTCCGTCAGCACCCGCACCGCATGCGAGGGATGCCAAGCCTGCCTTGTCAGGGGTAGAGCGCATCGCCGGCCCCCTGGGCGAATGCCCATCCCTTCGAGGCTTTGCCAAAGCCAGTGGAAGACTTGCGCGTCCCCTGCGACTTGCGCGCCGCGGCCAATGCGGCCTTGAGCAGCGCCCGGGTACCTGGGCGCGCCGACTATCGCGATCAACAACGCCGGCAAGGTCGTGCGCGGACCCAGCGAGGACCTGGCCGAGGAGGAGTGGTCCGCCGCCCTGGACCTCAACCTGAGCGGCGTCTTCCGTGTCGCACAGGCCGCGGCGCACGGCTTGATGCGAAGCGGCCAGCGCGGCCCTCGATCATCAACATCACATCGATCCTCGGCCTGCGCCTGCTCCCGCAGATCGCCGCCTACACGACCACGAAGGCCGCCGTGATCCAGCTGACCATGGCCCTGGCCCTCGAATGGGCGCCGCATGGCATCCGCGTGAATGTCATCGCGCCGGGTTACTTCGAGACCGACATGACGCGGGACTTCCTGCATTCCGCGGTGGGCGAAGCCCTGATCGCGCGCATCCGGCAGAAGCGGATGGGCGCCTTCGCGACCTGGATGGTCCGCTGCTGCTGCTGGCGTCGGATGCGTCCGCCTACCATGACAGGGACAGTCATGCGGGTGGATGGCGGGCATGTGATCAACGCGCTCTGAAGGCCTGCGTTATCAAATAGGCCGCCAGCAAACTGGGCATAGTTCGGCCTGCGCGACGAAATCCGGCTTCAACGCATCGATGTCCGACCTTGTGCTGACCTTTCGGAACGTGCACAACTGGATCGAGGCCGGTGAACTTGACAACATGCGGAGGGATCGGCGAATCCGACCGCATGACGCTGCGCTTCGTCAAGAGATAGGCGGCGAGCCGAGCCAGGCGCTCGCGACGATCGCGCGCGCGGAATGTCAGATCCGCCCCAGCGCCTGCGCCAGATCGTCCTGCAGATCCTCCACCGCCTCGACGCCCACCGACAGCCGCACCAGCGAGTCGCCGATGCCGAGACGCGCGCGGGTCTCGGCCGGGATTGTGGAGTGGGTCATGATCGCCGGGTGCTCGATCAGGCTCTCCACGCCACCGAGGCTCTCGGCCAGGGAGAAGATCTTCACCGCTTCGAGGAAGCGGCGGGTGCCGGCCAAGTCGCCATGCAGATCGAGCGAAATCATGCCGCCGTAGCCGCCCGTCATCTGGCGGCGCGCAAGTGCATGCTGCGGATGCGATTCAAGGCCTGGGTAGTGCACCCGCTTGACCTGCGGCTRCCCCTCCAGCCATTGCGCCAGCACGGCGGCATTGGCGCAGTGCCGCTCCATGCGCAGCGCCAGCGTCTTGACGCCGCGCAGCGCCAGGAAGCTGTCGAATGGGCTTGCGATGGCACCGACCGCGTTCTGCAGGAACCCGAGCCGCTCCCGCAGGGCCTCGTGCCGTGGTTCACGGCCGACGATCGCGACGCCACCGATCACGTCGGAATGCCCGTTGAGGTACTTGGTGGTCGAATGAACCACGATGTCGAAGCCGACTTCCAGTGGCCGCTGCACGAAGGGGCTGGCAAAGGTGTTGTCGGCCACGCTGATGATGCCGCGCGCGCGGCACAACGCGGCCAGCGCTTCGAGGTCGGCCAGTCCCAGCAGCGGATTGCTGGGGGTCTCGACCCACAGCAGCCGGGTGTCGGGCCGCAGCGCCGCAGTCACCTGGTCGACRTCGCCTAGGTCGACATAGCTGAACCGATGGCCGGCGCTGCGTTGTCGAACCTTGTCGAACAGCCGGAAGGTGCCGCCATAGATGTCATCGCCTGAGACGATGTGGGATCCCGCGTCGACCAGCTCCATCGTGGTCGAGATCGCGGCCAGGCCGGACGCGAAGGCAAATGCCTGCGAACCACCCTCGAGATCGGCCACGCAGCGTTCGAACGCGAAGCGCGTCGGATTGTGCGAGCGGCCGTAGTCGTAGCCCTGGTGCACCCCCGGGCTCTGCTGCACATAGGTCGACGTGGCATAGATGGGCGGCATGATCGCCCCGGTACTCGGATCGGGCGCCTGGCCGGCATGGATCACCCGGCTGGCAAATTTCAGATGCTTGGTGTGCTCGGGATCGCGGCTCATTTCAATTTTCTTCTCCAGTGGTTCAGCAGGTCGATGCGGGTGATCAGGCCATGGAAGCCGGCGGCGTCGGCCACCATGGCCACGTGGCCGCGGTCGAGCACCACCTCGAGCTGCGCGATGCTGGCGTCAGGCGCCAGCGTCTGCACTCGATCGGTCATGGCGCGGCGAACCTGCCAGGCGAAGCGGCCCGCATCTGCATGGACCTCGCGCAGAAGATCGGATTCGTCGAGCACGCCGACCAGGCCGCCTTCCACCAGCACCGGCAGTTGCGACACCTCGGCCAGCTGCATGCGCTGGAATGCCGTCAACAGGGTGTCGTCCGGGCCAACGCTGACCACGCTGCCTTCCTCGACGCGGCGGGAGATCAAGTCGCGCAGGTCGCCATAGCGCTGGCGCGCCAGCAGGCCGTGATCGAGCATCCACTGGTCGTTGTAGACCTTCGACAGATAGCGGGTTCCGGTGTCGCATACAAATGTCACGACACGCCGCGGCACCGTCTGAGCGCGGCAGTAGCGCAGCGCGGCCGCCAGCAGCGTGCCGGTGGACGAGCCTCCCAGGATGCCCTCGGCTCGCAACAGCTCGCGCGCGGTTCCGAAGCTCTCCTCGTCATCGATCGAATAGGCCTGCGCGACGCCCGAGAGGTCGGCGATGGCCGGTATGAAGTCCTCGCCGATGCCCTCCACCGCCCACGAGCCCGCTTTGCCGACCTTGCCGCTGCGCGTGTATTCGGCGACGACGGAGCCGGCCGGGTCGGCCAGCACGAACTGCAGCGCGGGCTGCACCCGGCGAAAGTAGTGGGTCAGCCCGGTGATGGTGCCGGCGGAGCCGACGCCGACCACGATGGTGTCCAGGTCGTGGCCGGTCTGCTCCCAGATCTCGGGCCCGGTGCCTTGCTCGTGCGCCAGCGGATTGGCCGGGTTGTTGAACTGGTCGGCGAAGAAGGCGCCCGGTATCTCCGCGGCGATCCGCGCCGCATAGTCCTGGTAGTAGGCCGGATGGCCCTTGCCGACGTCGGAACGCGTGATGCGCACGTCGGCGCCGAGCGCCTTCAGATGCAGCACCTTCTCGGTCGACATCTTGTCGGGCACCACCAGCACCACGCCGTAGCCCTTGGCCCGCGCCACCAGCGCCAGGCCCAGCCCGGTATTGCCCGCGGTGGCTTCGATCACCGTCCCGCCGGGCCGCAGCCGGCCATCGCGTTCAGCGGCCTCGATCATGGCCAAGCCCACGCGGTCCTTGATCGAGCCGCCGGGATTCTGCGACTCCAGCTTGAGGAACAGCGTGCATGGACCGGTGTCCATGCGCGTAACCCGCAACAGCGGCGTGTTGCCGATCAGGTCGAGCACGGCGGGGTTGCGCATCTCGGAAGTCCGGTGGGGAGCATCATAGGCCGCTTCGACGGGGTTTGCAGGGCGCACGTATCGCGACCACGCACTTCCGCTACGCCTCGGCAGCGGCTTCGACGACTCCTTCGCTCCATCCCGACCCGCGGTGGCGGAAGTCCTCGAGGATCTGCGCGTGTTCGCCATGGGCGAAGGCGTTCGGACGCTCCAGGCGCAACTCGCTGGCCGGGGGCGGGACCGGATCCGGGCCCTGGACGTTCACATTGGGCAAGGAGACAAGCTCGAATTCAGGGCCATCGAGGACCTGAGACCCCACGAACAACGCCGCCACCGCGCATTCGCCTCGCGCCGCGTACAGCGTGCTCCAGAAATACGCCGAAACTTTGCGCGAGCAGCASRAGCCCAACATCGACGACCTGCTCAAGATCGTCACCGAGTCCGTGGCGGCCTACCAGG
>NZ_JBFUIU010000796.1:0-4031 GCF_056401695.1 Variovorax sp. P4_D9 | reverse complement strand
ATCCAGGACCGGGTGCGCACGATCGCCCCGTTCCTCAGCCTGGACCATAACCCCTACATCGTCACGAGCGGCGGGCGGCTTTACTGGATCCAGGATGCCTACACCACCAGCCGCTGGTACCCATATTCCCAGCCGAGTACCGAAAAGGGCGACAACTACATCCGCAACGCGGTCAAGGTGGTGATCGATGCGTACAACGGGACTGCCGACTTCTATATAAGCGATCCTGCCGATCCCATCGTGCGGACGTACCAGCGCATTTTCCCGGGCCTGTTCAAGCCGCTGGGCGCGATGCCGCAGGACCTGCAGCAGCATATCCGCTACCCTGAGGATCTGTTCCTGATCCAGGCGCAGGTCTACCGCGCCTACCACATGGAAGCGCCGGAAGTCTTCTACAACCGCGAGGATCTCTGGCAGTTCCCGCGCAAACAGGCCGACATTGAGGCGGGGAACGCCCCCGGCATGCCGATGACGCCCTACTACATGATCGTACGGCTGCCCTCGGAGCCGCACGCCGAGTTTGTCCTCATGCTGCCGATGGTGCCCAGCCGGCGCGAGAACATGGTCGCGTGGTTAGCGGCGCGTTGCGATCCACCGGACTACGGCAAACTCGTCGTCTACGCGTTCCCGAAGGACAAGCTGGTCTACGGGCCGTTCCAGATCGAGGCCCGCATCCAGCAGAATACCGAGATCTCCCAGCAGATTTCGCTGTGGAACCAGATGGGTTCGCGCGTCATCCGCGGCCACCTCCAGGTTGTGCCCATCGAAAGCTCGATTCTCTATGTCTCTCCGCTTTACCTGCGCGCGGAGTCCGGCCAATTGCCCGAGTTGAAACGGGTGATCGCGGCCTATGGCGACCACGTGGTGATGGAGGAGACCATGGGCGCGGCCCTGGGGGCGCTCTTCAAGGAAGCTGCGCCGGTGGCAACGCCGCCCCAGGGCACGGCGGACGCCCGCGCCCGCGAGGCACTGGCCCACTATAACCGCGCTATCGAGCGCCTGAAGGCGGGCGACTGGAGCGGCTTCGGCGTCGAACTCGATGCCCTCCGGCCGCTACTCGAGGCGCTCGGCGCTGGGCGTTCCGAAGAACGGAAATAACGATTGGCGCCCGCTATCATCAGGGCGCTCTTGGTTGGTCCGACGACGAGGAGGCTTTCGCCCCATCCGGGAAAAAAAGTCACGCGGCGGGATCGGGATAGGGGGCAGTCTTCATAGACTGCGCCCCTCCCACACAACCCGGCATGCGGGTCCGCACCGGAGGGTTCGAGAGTCTTAGGTTATGAGAGTCGGGGCAGTCCCAAGCGATCAAACCAGGCGATGTCCAGCACGCTGTTGAGCAACTTGGCGCTATTGCGCCACCCCGGGACTTGCGCCCAGGGCGCGCAGTTCCCGGTACATCGTCGCGCCGCGCTTCCACTGCTTGAGCTGAAGCGCGCGCAGTCGGTGGCGCAGCCACTCGTCGAACTCGCGCCAGACCTTGGGCGTTTGCGCCAGCTCGAAGTAAGCCTTCCAGCCCCGCACGTAGGGGCACAGCTCTTGCATCACTTGGGCCATGTGGGCCTGCCGCTTTTGCGTTCTGGGCATCACTGCACAGTGCGGGGCAGAAGCACTATATCTAGGCCCCGTAATGGCTACACCCATTAGATGTAGTGTTTTATGCGAATTTCAACGATTGTGGAACGAGCTCCCCGGCGAGGCCGGACGCGCTTCATCCTCCGCTCGGCAACGTGTTCCAGGGCAATCCGAGCGCGTGGGTCTGAGGTCGGTGGCGTGGCAGAGTGGGGTCACCGATCCAAAGGACGAACCCGTAGCGCTTGTCTTGAGCGTAGCTCGGTGTTGGACCTTGCCAAGCCGGCTAGCGGCGTCCGCGCATCAACGTCAGCAGAACCGCGGTGAGCACCGCGCTACCCGCCGCGGCGTAGGCAACCGCCTTCATCGGCTCGTCGGCGGCGAACTGCATGCCCCGCTGCTTCAGATCGGCGGCCTGGCCCTTCATGCTGTCGATCTTCATGCCCGCCGCGTCGACCGCATCCTGGGCGTAGGCTTTGCCCGTTTGGGCTGCGGCACTCGCCTTGGCCTTCGCATCCTGCAAATAGCCTTGGGTCGCTTCCGCCGCCCTGCGCCCGAGGTTGTCGGCGTCCTCCGTGGCCCTGCGCATCGATGCACCCGCACCATCGCCTGAATGGCTGTTTTGGCTGTGCTGGCCGGGCTCCCGGGTATCGCTCCACGCGGAGTCGGATGATCCACCGGTGTTCTCCTGAGCCTCGGCGATATTGGTCTGGGGGTTAGATGAATTGCTTTCCATGGTGTCGTCCTCGATGTGATTGGGCCTTCGGCACATGCTGGGTTGCCAAGCTAGCCAGCGTGACAGGTATCGCCCCGGCAGCCGCGCAGTTTGATCAGCCGGCGGGCCGAAACGATGTAGGCGGCGGCTCGCTTGGACATGCATCACCGCCACGCAACCTGTTGCGTTTTCCTCTCACGATTAGAGGCTTTGTCCTATAGGGGCGCAGCGTCCACCGCACGACGCTGCGTCCCATCTCAACCAAGGAGCGGACCATGAATCTCATCATCTGGCTTGTCGTGGGCGGACTGATCGGCTGGGTCGCCAGCATGATCATGAGGACCGATGCGCAGCAAGGCGTGATCCTCAACGTGATCGTCGGCATTGTCGGATCGCTGCTCGGCGGCTGGCTCGTGGCGCCGCTGCTCGGGGCCGCGACGGTCAACCAGAACGACTTCAGCATCCGGGGTCTGCTGGCCTCGCTGATCGGCGCGGTGATCCTGCTAGGGATCGTCAACGTGGTGCGCCGCGGTCGCGTCCGCTGAAGGCGATCGTCATGGGACTGCTTAGCCAGATTCTCAACGGCCTGTCGGGCCACGGGTTCGGCGGCAATGACGGCCAGCGGCGCGGCGGCGGCATGAGCCCGGTGCTGATGGCGCTGCTGCCGGTGGTGCTCAGCATGATGAGCCAGCGCGGCGGGCAAGGCGCTGGCGCGGCCGGCGGCCTGGGCGACCTCGGCGACCTGATCGGCCAGCTCACGCAGAAGGGCTACGGTCGACAGGCCGACTCCTGGGTCGGAACCGGCGCGAACGAGGCCCTTCCGCCACAAGCCATCGACGAGGTCTTCGGCCATGACCAATTGCACCGGATCGCGCAGCAGGCGGGCATCGGCGACGACGAGGCGCGCACCGCCCTTTCGGAACTTCTGCCGGATGTGGTCGACCATTTCACGCCAGGCGGCAGCATGCCCGAAGGCGATCAGCTGTCGGCGAGCGTGGACGACAATCTGCGGCGGCTCACGTAGCCGCAGCTTGCGGCTTGCGCAACGAGCCCTGGAGCATCCGTGTAGCCTCGCGTCTCAGCATGCGCAACGCCTACTCGTCGTAGTCGGCATGAAAGCCAAGCCAAGCACGGTAGAAACTACTCATCCACCCGTGTCGCCGCCTCCAGCCGCGGCTGCAACGATCGCATCATTCGTTGTGTCATGTCTGCAACATAGGTCGTCACTCTGTTTCTATCCTCTGGCGCATTGAGGTCAGAGAAAGCGATGGTGGGAGATTGAATATAGACCTTGTTGCCATTGCGCTCCCAGGTGAGCTTCGCGCCGACCTCGCTCTCGAAGACATCACGGTCAGCCGAATCGCATCGTCATCCCGTAGAGCCTGTGCATCCATCTCGCGGCCCGGCCTTCGATGCCGCGTGCGCCGATGAATGCCTGTTTTGCGATCGCGACTTTTCTGGCATCGCGTTCATGGCCTTGCTTTTTGAGTGTCTGAACCAGTTGCTCGAAGGGCTGTAGCGACACCGAATTGTCACCCTCCGCCTCTTCGGCACCGTCGGAAAAGCGCCATGTGCGAATGGACCACCTTCGCTGGACGTATCTTCTCCTCTCCGCCTCCATCAACAGCGCTTCGGCATGTCCAGGGGCACCGATTGTATGAATCGTGCATATGCTGAATCCAACGCCGCGAGCTTGTCCCTCCATTCGGAAGGATCGACTGCCGCGCCACGCCGCACGCGCATGACC
>NZ_JBFUIU010000795.1:0-4040 GCF_056401695.1 Variovorax sp. P4_D9 | reverse complement strand
GTCTGCGACTGCGCCTCCGCGCCGAACACATGCTCTACGCCGGCCATCTCGAGCAGGTCGCCGATCTCTGTCGCATCGATGAAGAGGGACGCCGTAAGCACGCGGGCTCGGTCGCCTTCGATGTCGTGCACATGCACGGCGCGAACGAAGTCGCCGTCGGTTTCGACCTTCAGCGTGCGATGTTTTCTCAGCACCGTCACCCGGCCGGCGGCCATGTGCGGCGCCAGCAGTTCGTCGATCGCCTTCACGGCGACCCACGGTTCATGGCACAGCGAACTGACGTTGCCTTGACCGGGATTCAAGCGCACGCGCGTGCGGGCTGCTTCGGTGAGCGGCAGGTGGCGCCGGTAGTAGGCGCGAATCGTCTCGCGGAACGTGGTGTAGCTCTGCGAGGAAGTGAGGTATTCGATCCAGGGGTACTCGTCTGGCGGTACGGCCTGGGACGTCAACTGGCCCCCGAGCCAGTCGAGCGCTTCGACCAGCACGACGCTGGCGCCGAGCCGCGCCGCCGCCAGGGTCGCGGCCACCCCGCCCAGCCCGCCGCCGATGACGACGAGGTCTGCCATGTGTTCAGTGCTGGCCATGCGCGCCTCACTCCGCCTTGATGCCGAGCTTGCGGATCGCGTCGCCRTAGCGCCTGGTCTCGCTGTCGATCAGCTTTCCGAATTCGGCGGGGCTGCCCGACGCGGCCTCGACGCCCATACTCTGCAGCTTGCTCGATGTCTCCGGATCGCTCAGCGCCGCGTTGACTTCCTTGTTCAGCCGCGCGACCACCGCCGCAGGCGTGCCGGCCGGCGCAAGGATGCCGAACCAGCCGGTCACCTCGAAGCCGGGCATGCCTTGCTCGGCGACCGTGGGCACCTCGGGCAGCACGCTCGATCGCGTCTTGGTGGTCACAGCCAACGGCCGCAGCTTGCCGGACTTGATGTGCGGCAGCGCGCTCGACGGGATGTCGAAACCGACGTCGACTTCGCCCGAAAGCAACGCCGTGAGCGCCGGGCCCGAGCCTTTGTACGGCACCATGACCATGTCGATCTTCGCTTCATTCTTCAGGAACTCGGCTGCCAGACTGGTGGTAGTCGCCCCGCCCCCGCCCGCCGCATAGTTGAGCTTTCCGGGCGCCTTGCGCGCTGCATCGATCACGTCTTTCAATTGCGTGTAGGGCGCGGATGCCGGCGCTACGATCACGACCGGCGACGCGCCCACCTTCGCGACGGGCTCGAAGCTCTTTTGCGTGTCGTAACTCAGCTTGGGGTACAGGGCGGCGCTGCCGGCGTGCCCGCTGGTCACCATCAGCAGCGTGTAGCCATCGGGCCTCGCAGCGGCGACCGCAGCCGTCGCGATCGTGGCGCCGGCACCGGGCTTGTTGTCGACGATGACGGATTGGCCCAGGGTATTGCCGAGCTTTTGCGCGATCAGACGCGCCAGGATGTCGGCCGAGCCGCCAGGCGCGAAGCCGACGACCAGCGAAACGGGCTTGGTGGGATAGGTCTGTGCCTGCGCCGCGCACAAGGCCAGCGCGGCACCGGCCGCAAGGAGGGCTTTCAACAGGGGACGAAGGGCTTGATTCATGTCTTGTCTCTTTCCAGGTTTCGACGACGATATGGGGGCAAATCCATGCAATGCTATGCATGTCGCCTGATGCGGTCGAATACCAATCTTCCTCAAGGCCATAACACAGAGTTATCGGTCAGGGTTGGGGCCCGCCAGCCCCTCCTCGATTCAAGCCTGACCGCCGGACACCGGCTTGGTGAGCGTGGCCGTGGCCTTGGCGCCAAGCGTCATCTCGGTGATCCACGACACCAGCAACGCTCCGTAGGCCTGGCGGGATTCCTGCGTGGAGAGCGCGTGGTCGGCGTTCGAGAGCACGCGATAGGTCACCGAACGGACATGCTTGAAAGCGCCAAGATAGTTCTCGACCACCGGATGCGGCACGATCTGGTCATGCTCCGACTCGACGATCAGGACGTCGCCGGCAAATTCGGCGCATGCAGCGAGGGCGCGGTTGTCCTTGGGGCCGACCAGCGAGCGTCTATAGGCGACGAGGTCGGACCGGCTCAGCCTTCCTTTTGGAGTCTCCCATTCGTGGTCGCGGTAAAGCGCCGGCGCGCGCAGCGCCAGCCAGCGCACCGGCCGCATGGCGCTCACCAGCGCGGCGAGATAGCCGCCGTAGCTGCTGCCAACGATCGCAACAGCCTGGGGATCTACGGCGGGGTGGCTCACGAGCACGTCGTAGGCTGCCAGCACATCGCGCAGATTGTCTTCACGGGTCACATTCAGGCGTTGCGCGGCATGTCGCGCATGGCCTCTCAGATCGAAGGTCAGGCACACGCAGCCGAGCGCCGCGATCTCCTGGGCCCGTCGCACATACTGTTCCTGGCTTCCGTCCCAGCCGTGAACCAGTAGCACCCCCGGCACCATCGTCGATGCCGCGAACAGCGTGCCTTCGATGTGCTGTCCATCCACGGGAATATCGATGGCGCTATGGCGTGTCGGCATGCGGAAACAGTAGTGTGTATTTGGTGATCCGTCCGACCTGATCATCGACGCCTTGGTAGGACACGATGGAGTCCCCGGGTACCGAGGCCGGTCCATACAGCTCGAAGCACGATGACCGAACGCGCTTGCGCTCGGGATGGCTGTCGAACGATTCGAGGGCCGCGATCTCGGCGCCCGTGGCGCCGCCGACGCGCCATGACTGCTCCAATACGCCGGAACGCCACATCCCTCGGCTGTTGGTGCCCTGTGCGACATCGTAGTTCACCCGCGACGAGAAGAAGCCGGGGTAATGGTGGATCACCGCACCGTGATAGCCCCGCGCTTGTTCGATCGCATGGCGAAGCGGGGCCGTCAGGCCGTCGGTCGCGAGCAGTTCGTCGAAATCGCCGCGCACCAGCATCAGGTCGGAGCCGCCGTAGACCATTTCACCGGCGTTGTCCTGGGTCAGGCGTTGCCGACCGTAGTAGCTCACGATCCTGCGCTCCAGGATGATCTGTCCGATGCTGAAGGTCTGAGGTCGCTCCAGGTTCTCTTCGAGGACGACGCCGTGGATCTCGATCTCCGCCTCGTCCATGGCGTCGATGCAGCGGTCGAGCGCATCGGCATTCGTCACCACGACCTGGCCCCGGCCGCCGCTGGCGTTCACCGGCTTGACGCGGACGACGCCGGATTCCAGCAGCATGCGACCTGCCGTACGCGCCTCGTCGCGCGTGAAGCATGAGAAGCCGGTCAAGGTCGCGTCGGCAGCCTCGGAAGCGAAGCCCACCGACCAACCGTCAGGCCGCAGTGCATCGGTGCGCGCCAACGCATGAGTAATGGCCTTGGTGGCGATGAACGCATGCGGCACCACACCACCGAACAGGTCGTGCACCCCGGTGATGCCCATCGCACGCGCCAGCCCGGGATCCGTCACGGTGTCGCTCGGGACGAAGTAAGGCGGCGTCTCGTACGGCAGCCGGGGGTTATAGCTGCCGGCGAAGGAACACCGCGTCAAGGCGGCGAGCCGCCGTGCGAAGTGGGTTCGCGTGGCGTGCTCATGCGCACTGCAGAAGGCCGCCGGATCGAGGTCCAGCGTCACGACGGAGCGGATCATCGGCGGCCCGAATCAACGGTTTTGCATCGGGTCCCGGGCTCGAGCGCGGCGCTCTTCGCCCAACTTTTCGATGAGTTGCTCGCCCTCCTCGTCCGCGCCATCCGAAGGAATCGATTCCTCCTGGGTGACTTCAGGCTCTTCAGCCAGTTCGCTCTCGGCAGGGGCGGGCTTGGGAATCTCGGGATCTGAAATCATGTGGACTTATATGGATGCCTCCCGGATAGCAAGAAGAATTTGTGTTGTGCTGCGAAGAAGTCGGCTGCGTCCTTATATCCGGCCTTGATTGCGCGGCTCGCCTGGTTTCCCCGACTCGCCCCGCTGGCCCCCATGCATATCCGCTGACAAGCGCCTCATCTCCTATGGCGGACTTTCTATGTCCGAGACCACATGCAGGTTTAGCTCGTCCCGGTCTGACCTGTTTCACATCACTTCACTCTTTGCTGCCTCA
>NZ_JBFUIU010000794.1:0-4044 GCF_056401695.1 Variovorax sp. P4_D9 | reverse complement strand
TCGTAGAGCCACACGGGCGAGCCACTCATGCCTTTCGGCTTGGGGAACGTCACCTGCGATCCGTCGGTGTCGTAGCCGTGGCGTGGCTCGAATTCGATCAGGACGTGATGTCGCTGATCAGCGCCAATCTTCTCGTAAGCCTCAGCGGCTGGCGACTTGCCGTGGTATGCATAGGCGAGGGCATTCAGTTCGACCTTGACCGGATTGGCCTTGTTTTTCGATGTGGGGAACCCAACGACGATGTAATCGCGACCCGATCGCGGCAGCAATTGCGGCATCAGTTCGTGGATGTCGATTGCTGCTTTGTCGACGAGCGGGTACGGTGGAAAGCCGCCGTTGCGCAGACACACGACGCCCACGTCGAGCCGGTCGTCTTTGCGCCGATCCTTTGCGCTCCCGGGTGTGCAGTAGCCCTTGCCCTCGACGGCTCGCACCGTCCTCGGCTTCACGTAGAAATACAGGTTTCCGACTGCGAGGCGGTCCAGCACGTGAGCAGCGGTGACGAGGAAGAAGTGCCCTTGCGCCCTTACGATGAACGCCGAGCCGGCATGGACTGGTCGGCTGTTTTCATCGGTGTACAAGGGCAGCACGTAACGCGACAACAGGTCTGACGCACGTCGAAGCTCCGCCCGACCTACCGACTGACTCACAGGGGCATTGTTCATCCGTACTATTTGCTCGCGAGGCCCACCACCCATTTGAACGCGGCGCCGACGGCGGACCCTGCAAGGCCCAGCCCGCGTTTCACCTTCGACACGTCGTGCGCGCGCCGCTGCAGTTCGCACGTCAGGACCATGCGCTCCTTGCATTCGTTCAGTCGCTGCTGAACCCCCGGCTCTAGTTCGGGCAGCACGCCGGCCGGCGCGGCGATCCGGGCGGCGTGCTCGCGCAGGGTCGCGAGGCCGTGCGCGTTGATCCGGTCGAACTGCGCGCCAAGGTCGGCGAGCATCCCCTGTTCGTCCGCCGCCGATACCCACAGGCTGTGCCCCCAGGCGGCGGTCACCGTCGCCTCGGCCTTGTCCCGCAGCGCGACGAACCCGCCTTTGATGCCGTCGGCGATGTCGATCAGCATCGCGCCGGACCTGAAAGACCCGTTCGCCGCGCGGCGCCGCGACATCGCCAGCGGTTCCCGGTCAAACTCCTCCACGATCTCGTCGGCGATCGCTGCGACCTGCGCGCGAAACAGAATGCGGGGATCGGTCATGGCGTCCGCGTCCACATCGCCTGCACGATCGGCACGAGGATCGTCAGGACCACGGCGGCGATGCCCGCGATGCCGGCGGCGCGCGCCCACCACAGCATTCGCGCGTTGTCCTACTTGCTCGCCAGCGCCTCCTTGAGCATCGTCTCCAGCGCGGCCACGGTGCGCTGCTCGGCCTCCTCGCTCGCCCTGATCCTGCGATTGGTCTCGCGCATCGGGTCGATCATGTGGTTCGTCGCCGGCATCCGGAGCACCCTCGGCTCCTCGGTGGTCGGCTTCGCCGCGCGAAGCTGCTCCTTCCAGTCGATTACGTTGCGAAGCTCGCGCGCCAGCGGGTAGGCGTCGCGCATCGCATCGGCAATGGTGGTCGCAGCAGGTCGGTCTCGCGACGAACCTACCCTTTGCACGGTGTCCCCCTGATCGCCGATCAGGTCGGCGAGGGATAGCTTCTTTGGCGGCTCGGCCTCCGGTGCCGGTGGCGCTGCGTCACTCACGATAGGTGTGGCTGAGGTGGGTCATTTCCATATTATCGATTCGGCGAACGACTACCATTGGCGTGCGCGCCCAGCGTGACCGGGCGTTTGCACTGCCCCTCGCGGGCACGCCAATGACCAGACGAACAGCACCGCACCATGCGTTCCATCTGTAGGCAGCAGGCGGCACCTTTGGGTGCCGTTTGTCTTTGCGCTATGCGACGAGGACCTCGGCCGGCGGTACCGGACGGGCCGTGAACGTCTCGACCGGCGTCAACTGGATCAGGGCCGCCGCCTCCTCCACATTGCCCTCCAGCCGCTCATCGAAATCGATCGGCTGAAGCAGCACGAGACTACGCTTGTCCTGCTGGTCGGGACCGAGCTTCGGGTCGAGCTTGTGCATGCGGCTCATGAGTGGATGGGCGTCGGCGTTGAGCGTCAGCATGGTRTAGCTCTCGACGACCTCACCGGTACCGGTGGCCTTGTCGACCCAGGTGTTCCACAGGCCCGCGACGCCCCACGGCGCGCCATCCGCTCGGCTGAATCGCCACCAGACGTTCTTGCCGCTCTCCCAGTTCGGCTCGTCGAAGGACTCGGCCGGGATGATGCAGCGCTGCCCGCGCGACCACGGGTGCTTGTAGCTGGCCTTCGCCTCCAGCTCCTCGCTGCGCGCGTTAACCGTCGCGTACGGCAGCTTCGCTGTCTTGGCGAACCACGGCACGAGGCCCCACTGCCCGACGACGAGTTCACGCTCGTAGCCGACAGCATCCTTCGCGCGACGGATGAACGGACCCGGCGAGCGCGGGAACAACTGGCGCGGCCACAGGTTGTTGCTGTTGCGGCGTTCGATCCGCCAAAAGGCCTCGATCTCGCGATCGGTCGCGCTGATGTAGCGGGTGCACATGCCTAGGCGTCGCCGTTCGCCGCTGGCTGCGTGTCGAGCATCTGCTGCACCTCGGCAGTCATCGTTGCGTACTGCGCCTTGTGACCTGCCTCTAGCGTCTGCATCATTTGCTCGGCAATGCCGTTGCGGACGTCGCGAAAGTAGGTGCCCCGATTGGCGTCGTAGTAGAGCGCCACGGCATCGAGCGCCGCCTCACACCTCTCGATGGCCTCCCGCATTTGATCCACGCTGCCAAGGGTGAATTTCGCATTCATGGGATCTCTCACCACGATGAGGTCCCTATGCGCGTAGACCTTGTTGCGTCTGTCTCGGGCGAATTGCGCAGCCTGGACAGCCGCTGCCACGGCTGCCTGCACCTCGGACTTGCATTGATCAGCGACTATCGCCGGCAATCTCTGCAGCGACAAGTTTTCAAATCCGCCCTGCGTTGCGGGGTCAGTGAGGCGGCCTAGATGCATCAACATGTCGGCCCATAGTGACTCGGAAAGCATCCGAAAGAACACGTGGGCGACTGAATTCAGGAGATTCACCCGCTCGTGCGTCGGGGCAAACACCGCTGTGTATTCGCGCAGTCGATAGCCGAGGGCACCGACCTCATTCTGCAGGAGGTCGTAGTCCTGCTGCAGCTCAGGGCTCATCGTCATGGCAGGTCGTGCGAAAGGTACTGCTGGAATTGGGCCGGCCGCTTGTTCAGCGTGAGCTTGTCCATGCCGGTCAGCCCACAGGCGCAGCGTCTTCGTCCTCGCCCGGCGCGCGCGGCCCAAGGCGCTCGTCCGGCGTGTGCCTGTAGAGCGCGACGACCCCTTCCCCGAAGGCCCTCGTCCAACTGTCAAAAGGCTCCGGGCTCGACTCGACGTCCACCCACACGCTGGCGTCCTCGGTGGACTCGTGCAGCACCCAGTAGAAGCGGCCCGGATCGGGTTCGTCGACCCAGACGGACAAGTGGCGAAGATGGATCATTCCCATATTATGAGTACTGTATAGGCAGCCAGTATTATTCGCGGCATGCGGGTCAGGATGAAGCGGCGCTTTCGGTACGGGGTCGAGCTGGCGGCCAGCGACTTCTGCGCGCAGGAATGGACGCACGGCATGCTCCAGTTCCAGCAGGACCGGCTGTACCTGTGCCAGAGCACGCCGGGCCACATGACCACCCGCAGGTGGCCGCTACGTACCTCGCGCATTGGCAGAGCCGCTGGGCGCAGGGCGTGCCGGCGCAGTGAGCAGTACGGGCGTGCGTCAGGGCACGTCGCCGCGCCCGGTGTCCACCTCGCAGAACGCGCCGCCGCCTAAGGCGTGCGACCGGTTTGAGCCCAGAGCGGCTGTACGGCTGGTGACGCCTTTGCACCTACCCGTCCGGCATCCGCGGCCCGAAACGCGTCCATCCCAAGAATGCAATTTCTTGGCCGAACGAGGAATGGTGGACGGTGCACGAGGGAGAGGGGTTGAGAGCGCGAGTACGCGCTAAT
>NZ_JBFUIU010000793.1:0-4045 GCF_056401695.1 Variovorax sp. P4_D9 | reverse complement strand
CGAATGGTGGGGCGCAACTCAGTCTAACCGATGGATTCGTTTTTTTTGGCAGCGCATTCGACGGTCGCCTGCCTCAAGTCTCAACCAGCACGACGTTCGCTACCGTTGCGTCAGTACTGCAGGCCGCACGGGACCTTGCGAACCCGACTCATCAACTCAGGCCGACAGGATACGAGTCCGTCGTGCTCGCGCCGGAGAATTTCCAGCGGTTCAACGACAACCTACTGCAGGCGTGCATCCTGCGAGCCGCCTACCCATCGGAACTCGACTACTCGTCGAGCCCACATCTGAGCGGTCTGATGAAGGAATTTCTGCTCAAGCTGTTTGCTCGGCGGGATCATGCTTACGGAGCCGCAGCACTGGAGTTCGCGGCCGCTTTGGCATCGGGGAGGCTTCGCTTGGCGGCCAGCGACCTCCAGACGCTTCGCGCCAAGGCCGTTGAGATGTTGGGCGGAGCGGCGAGCCCTCTTCTTGGGTTCATATGCTTGATTGAATGAAATCAGCAATGTGACACCGTGCCGCGCATGTGTCGAGCGCCATTAGCCGTCAGTCGGTTTATTGGGCGATCCCCAATCGAAAAGGGCGGTGGCTGCCCGATACGGCGAAAACGCAGAGAAGTGCTCAAGCTGGCGCACCAAGGCCTTGGATACCGGCGATTCGGCGCCCTCGATATTCGATCCATGGTCGTCCCTGTGGGAGCGTCGGCTCTCGCACGTCCTCCCCGCCTGCGCCTCCGCGGTCCACTATCGAGCGTGTAATTGTGATGGCTACACCCCTTGATCGGCCCCAAGCGTTCAGCCTAGCGATCGCGGCGTGCGCGATGTAGCTCTCGGCCATGCGAAGGGGCGAAATTTTCGATTACATTTTGTAGCGACGCCCGCGCAGCAAGGTCCGCCGATTGCACGCAGCGATCCACTGCTTTCCAGGAGATGGCATCACATATTTCGCGCACTCCGTTCAGGGGCAAGCTACTGCGACTTGGCAGCGCCTCTCTGACCACCTGCTGCAAACAGGCAGCGCAGCCGGGGCATTCGCCGAAGTTTTCGGTGCAAGTCTGTTGGCTGACGTTCAAGGCCGGTTACACGACCTTGGAAAATACACCGACGCTTTCCAGCTTCGATTGAGCGGAGAGGGACCGCGCGTCGACCATTCGTCCTGGGGCGCCCGCGTAGTGGTGGAGCGTTTTGGCCCTGTTATTGGTCAGTTGCTGGCCTACGGCATTGCTGGCCACCACGCGGGCCTTGCCAACGGTCAGGGGGCAGGAGAGCGCACCGCCCTCCAAGATCGGCTGCGCAGTGAGCTTCCATCGCTTGATCAATTGTGGCGCGACGAGGTTGAACTGCCTGCTGCGCTAGTTCCGCCGGCAGGCTTCAAGCCCTACGGCAAGAACCTTTCCGAGAACAAGGAGCGCCAACAGTTCCAGTTCACTTTTCTTGCGCGCATGCTGTTCTCGTGCCTCGTGGATGCCGACTTCCTTGACACGGAAGCGTTTTACGACAGCACTGAAAGGCGCGTGTCCCACCGGGCCGCCGACCCGCCGACCCTGCTGCAGTTGCGCGAACGGCTCGATGCGTTTCTTGGCACCTTTCAAGCCGATTCGCCGGTCAACAGCCTGCGCGCCGACATCCTGCGCCATGTGCGTGGTGAAGCCGACCACCCCCCCGGTCTTTTCTCGTTGACCGTTCCGACCGGCGGCGGCAAGACGCTGGCGTCTCTTGCCTTCGCGCTAGATCACGCGATCCGCCATGGACTGCGGCGAGTGATCTTCGTGATCCCGTTCACAAGCATCGTCGAGCAAAACGCGGCCGCGTTCCGCCGCGCCCTGGGCGATCTGGGCGAGCGCGCGGTCCTCGAACACCACAGCGCCTTCGTCGAACCAACCACTCCTTCTTCGGATCCGGACAAGTACCAATCCCTGCAAAAGCTCCGGCTGGCCATGGAGAACTGGGACGCGCCGATCGTCGTCACCACGGCAGTGCAGTTCTTCGAGAGCCTGTTCGCAGCCCGTCCCTCGCAATGCCGCAAGCTGCACAACATCGCAGGCAGCGTCGTCGTCCTCGACGAAGCCCAGACCCTTCCGCTGAAGCTGCTGCGTCCCTGTGTGGCGGCGATCGACGAACTGGCGCGCAACTACCGCAGCAGCATCGTCCTGTGCACGGCCACACAGCCGGCACTGAATGCACCGGATTTCGTGGGTGGCCTTGACGGTGTTCACGAGCTTGCGCCGAACCGAGACAACTTGTTCCGCCAGCTTGAACGGGTGCGCGTGCGGCATGTGGGCATGTTGGACGACGAGGCACTGGCAGGCCACATGCGTGGACGCGAGCAGGTGCTGTGCATCGTCAACAACCGCCGCCATGCGCGCGCTGTGTATCAGGCCATGGCCGACCTGCCAGGCGCGCGCCATCTGACCACGTTGATGTGCGCCAAGCATCGCAGCGCCGTGTTGGCCGATGTGCGGCAGATGTTGAGGGATGGCTTGCCTTGCCGGCTGGTATCAACGTCGCTCATCGAGGCGGGCGTTGACGTGGATTTCCCCACGGTGCTGCGGGCCGAGGCCGGGCTCGATTCCATCGCACAGGCTGCCGGCCGCTGCAACCGTGAGGGTCGGCGCGCGCTGCTTGCTAGCGAAGTGCTGGTGTTTGCGGTGGCCAAGGATGAATGGGCGCCGCCGCCCGAACTCGAGCAGTTCGCCCAGGCCGCACGTGAAGTGCTGCGCCTGCATGCAGACGACCCGCTGTCGCCTGCGGCCATCGAGCGCTACTTCCGGTTGCTCTACTGGCAAAAGGGGGACAACGAACTTGACGCGCACGACTTGCTGGGCATCGCGCGAGGCAGTCGCCCCGACAGCCTGCCGCTGGAGACGCTGGCCACCAAGTTCCGAATGATCGACAACCTCCAGATGCCGGTGGTCGTGCCTTACGATGATGCGGCACGCGCGGCGCTGGAAGCATTGCGTTTTTCGGAAGGCAGTTTGGGTGTCGCGCGGAAGTTGCAACCGTACCTTGTGCAACTGCCCCGCCAGGGCTTCGATGCGTTGCGCAAGGCCGGAGCGATCCAGGCGGTATCACCTGAGAAGTGGGGCGAGCAATTCATGGAATTGATCAATCACGACCTGTATGACAGATGCGTGGGGTTGGACTGGGGCGAGCCTGCTTACATGCATATCTCCAGCACCATCGTTTAGCCATCAGAGGCCGACCTTAGGGCGTTGCCTTTGGGATGTTATTTTGGGAAGAGGGATCAATGACATTTGGAGTTCGAGTTCTCGTGTGGGGCGACCGCGCATGTTTCACGCGCCCGGAAATGAAAGTAGAGCGCGTCTCATACGACGTGATTACCCCGTCGGCCGCGCGCGGCATCCTCGATGCCATCCATTGGAAGCCGGCGATCCGCTGGTCCGTGGACCGCATCCACGTGCTGAAGCCGATCCGCTTTGAATCGATCCGCCGCAACGAAGTCGGCGGCAAGCTTTCATCTGCCAGCGTGGCGAAGGCTATGAAGGCTGGCAGCACGTCTGGCATAGCGAACTTCGTCGACGAAGACCGGCAACAGCGCGCCGCCACCATCCTGCGCGACGTGGCATATGTCATCGAAGCGCACTTCGACATGACGGCCAAGGCTGGCCCCGACGATTCGGTTGGCAAACATCTGGACATCTTCAATCGCCGCGCGCGCAAGGGCCAATGCTTCCAGATGCCTTGCATGGGTGTGCGAGAGTTTCCTGCGAACTTCCGGTTGCTGGAAGACGGTGAGGCGATTCCCGCCGCCGATGACAGCCTGCAGGTAGAGCGTGACCTGGGCTGGATGCTTCACGACATCGATTTCGATCGCGGTATGGCGCCGCGCTTCTTTCGTGCGCGTCTGGCTGGGGGCGCGATCGAAGTGCCGCCCTGGCAAAGCGACGAGGTCAAGGCATGATCCTCCAGGCCCTGTATCAGAACTACCAGCGCCTGCTCGCGCGCGGTGAACGCGACCTTTCGGCCTTCGGTTACAGTCCCGAGAAGATCGGCTATGAAATTCTGCTGGCAGCGGACGGGTCGGT
>NZ_JBFUIU010000792.1:0-4047 GCF_056401695.1 Variovorax sp. P4_D9 | reverse complement strand
GCTCCACAACAACCACCATGCCTATGTCACCTCCGCCAGGCTGACCAGCAAGTGGTGGGAGTTCGACATTGGCTGGATGTACATCCGCATCCTGGAAATGATCCACCTGGCCAGGGTGCGCAAGGTGGCGCCCAGGATTCGCTACAACACATCCAAGACTCGTTGCGATGTGAGGACCCTGCAGGCCGTCATCACCCACCGGTACGACGTGCTGGCCAAGTTCGCCAGATTCTTGCGCCCGACTGCCGTGGAGGAACTCCTCAGCGTGCGGGCCAGCACGAACCCGAGTTCGACCGACGCCAGAGCGCTGGATCCGGTTAAGTACTTGCTGCAAAGGGACGCGAAGGGACTTCCGGACAAAGAACGTGCCGTCCTTGACCAGGCTCTGCATTCCAGCACGGTGCTGAGCACCATCTACTCGATGCGGCAAGAGCTCATTGGCCTGTGGAGCCGATCCGCCGCCTCGAAGGAACAGTTGGTGAAACAGTTGGAGGACTGGTGCCGGCGCGCTGAGCAAAGCGGCGTTGGCGCACTGCGCGAATTTGCTCGAACGCTGCGCCGCTACGACTCACTGACGGGAGAAATGAAATGACATTGGGAACAATTCTGCTGATCATTGTGATTCTGCTGCTCATCGGCGCGATTCCATCCTGGCCCCACAGCCGGGGTTGGGGCTACGGCCCCAGCGGGGGGCTCGGGCTGGTGCTTCTGGTCCTGATCGTTCTGTTGTTGGTGGGAAAGATCTAGCCGTCGCCTGGAGGGCTGAGCACGGAACAACAACCTCAGCCGGTTCTGCCTGTCCCGACGGCTCCATTCAGACGAATCCTTTCCATGACCACGCCAACGGCGGACTCGTCACCGCACCAGCGGCCTGAAATCCAAACCATCCACTACGGGCCGCGCTGCGTCGCGACCCTGACGGGCGGAGACTGGGGCGCGCATGCAATCCGTGCGGTGGCGCGCGTTGGCAATGGTGTGGGTCCGGGATGCAGAGGGCACGAATGTTCGGTAACGCACAGACCAGACGTGCTCGGCCTTCTACAAATGGTGGAGGCGACGTGGCGTAGCGCACTTTGCCCGGCGCTCAAGCAAGGGCGCGGTCAATGCTTTGCGACCCCTAGGTCTGATGGCCAAGAAAGGCTCGTATGAACACGTTTTTCAATCTCAAGGCTTCATTGATTGTCGTCGCCATGCTGGTGCTGCCAATGGCACAGGCAGCGACGATGAGCAAGGCCGACTACACGGCCGGCAAAACCCGCATCAGCGCGGACTTCAAGGCCGACAAGGCGGCGTGCGCCCCTTTGGCTGACAACGCCAAGGACATCTGCGTCGAAGAAGCCAAGGCCAAGGAGAAGGTCGCGAGCGCCGAACTGGAATACGCCCATACCGGGAAGTCCAGCGACCACAACAAGGTGCTGAAGGCAAAGGCTGAGGCGGCCTATGCGGTCGCCAAGGAAAAGTGCGATGACCAATCGGGCAATGCCAACGACGTGTGCGTCCAGGAGGCCAAGGCCATCGAGACCAAGGCGCTGGCCAACGCCAAGATGGGCAAGGAGATCGGCGAGGCCAAGGTCGACGCCAGCCAGGCGAAGCGCGATGCCGACTACAAGGTCGCCGCCGAGAAGTGCGACGGCATGTCGGGTGATGCCAAGGCCGGTTGTATGGCGGCCGCAAAGGCAAAGTTCGGCAAGAACTGAGCCTCAGGACGCACTGAAAAGCCACTCGCCCTCCGCCTGCCAACACTCAAGTTGAGCGGCGACACGTCCGATGGAGACATGTGAAGGTCTGGGCTACTGCCGGTCTCAAAGACACTTGGTAAGGTGTGGAATGAAACCGGAGGTGGTTCATGGGAACGAGAAGGCAGTTCAGCCGAGTTCAAGCTTGAGGCTGTCAAGCTGGTGAAGCAACGAGGCGTGTCTGTGGCGCAGGCTGCACGCGAGACCTCGATCTGCACGAGAACGTGTCGCGCAAATGGGTACGTGAGGCGACAGCGGACCCGCAGCAGGCGTTTCCAGGTCAAAGCGTGATGAAGCCTGAGCAGGCCGAACTGGAGCGTTTCAGCTCGACTGCTAAACGACTCGGAGGCCGAAGTGCGGCGCCTGCGCAAGGCCCTTGAAGAGGCCGTGGCCAGCAAGGAAGCACTGCGCCACGTGCGTCGAATGTTTGTCCCCACATGGACGGGCTTCTTGATGTCGTCAATAATCTCGCGTCGCCGACCGCCTAGCCCTGCACAACTACTCCAAGACCCCCGATGCCTGAGATTGACTTGTCGGCGCAGGTCGCTGCAGTTCGTAGCGTTCTTTCCACCGAAGGGGTTCGCCCTGCGTTGGCGCTCCTCAATGACAGGACGCAGTACAGATACACAGCCATTTACAAGTTGGGCGGCGAGGCGATGCACTCGACGCATGTCTTCGATCGTCACTCTGAATACCGCACCTGGTTGAAAGCAGTTCCTCTAGACAAGAGCTTTTGCCAGCACGCGATCGAGCAGGGCGAATTCGCGACCAGCCATGTCTCGAAAGACCAGCACCTGATGACCTACCGCCCCTACGTCGGCCTCGTCGAGTCATACTACGGACGGCTGCTGACGCGCAATGACGGGGCGCCCTATGGCACGTTCATCCATTTTGACCTGGAACCACGAAGCATCCCCGCAAGCGAAGTTTCCTTTCTCCAACGCGCGATACCTCTGTTTCTCGACTACTTGGACTGATCTGCAGCGTCGCAGGTCAGCAGCACCTGCCTTGTCTCGATGACGACTCGATGCCGTGCGAGCTGGCCGGGCAGATTGTCAGCACGCACCTGGGGCCGACGCGCGTGACGGTAGTGGCCGGCGATGCCGTCGTGGCCGAGCGCGAGCGATTGACAGGCAAGGGCAAGACACGCTGCGACTGGCAGCATTACATCCCACTGGTGCAGAGGAAGCTTGGAGCGCTGCCCAATGGGGCCTCATTCACGGACTTACCGCAGTCGCTGCAGCGAGTTGCGCCGCGCGCTGTCGCGCGAGAGCGGAGGCGACCGCCTGATGGCCCGGGTGCTGGACCTGGTACTGACGGCGGGGTTGGAGGCGGTTCTAGTGGCCGTGGAGTTGGCGCTGTCGCTGCTGGTGCTGATACCGCCGATTGCCAACACGGCCCGCTATGAGCGACTGCGCGACATCCAGGCAGCCGACCATGCGTGACGTCATTGCCGAACTCAAGGCCCTGCGTCTGTATGGCCGGCCGAGACCTGGGTCGATCTGATTGAACAGAACAAGGCAAGTTGGAACGATCGCGCTGTGCGGGCATCACGCAGGAGCGTCAGATCCTCGCAAAGTTAAGTAATACGGTGCTGCGACATGGCAGATGCCCTTCGAGATGACCAGGCCGAACTCGCCGAGCAGGCTGCGGATCTGGTTGGCCTGCGCTGTACGGGCGATGACAAAGCCCTGGCGCGCGCAATGCAGCGACACCACGGCTTGCCGCACTCTTCACCGGCACAAATCGCATACTGGGCCAGGTGACGGCTTCGCAGATAGCCTCGGCATCAGCCGCGGTCCCGCGTTGGTTGCCCTGCCTCTTGGGCCGAATACGTCTTCTCTGCTACGCCGGCCTCTTGTTCAGAAGAATCCAGTCCTACGTAGCGACTGGTTGCGTGCCTATTGATTCATCACGAATGTTTGCCTATTGATATTTTCGTAAATCATGACAACCGCTGAGCGCGCCGAGCGTTATGCCTCCAGGAATAATGCTGGAGGATATTGGCATGGTGCAAAAGCGATTGAGCGAGGCGGCGAAGAAGCGATTGCGGGCGGGGCGAATGCTGCTGGCCGGCAAGAGTTGCGCCGATGCGGCCCTGGCCGTCGGGGTGGCTCGGCAAACCGTGTACACATGGAAGCGCCTGCTCGATGAAGGCGGCATTGATGCGCTTCGAGCCGTGCCCGAGCGCGGGCGTCCGGCCCAGCTGGATGGGGGGCAATTGGCCGCCGTGCGCGCGGCCATCCTGCAAAGCCCGACCGAACATGGATTTGCCACCGAGCTGTGGACGCTCAGGCGGGTGGGCGCTGTC
>NZ_JBFUIU010000791.1:0-4049 GCF_056401695.1 Variovorax sp. P4_D9 | reverse complement strand
ACCTGGACCCGAAGGCGCTGAACTCGCCGACCACGCTGAAGGTGTTCCAGCGCATGACGCAGATCCGCAAGCTGGTCGACAAGGACTTCTCCGGACGCGACTGGAACGTCGCTTCGGGCTTGGTCATCAGCGGCAAGGCCGGCTTCCAGATCATGGGTGACTGGGCCAAGGGCGAGTTCGTCAACGCCAAGAAGGTGCCAGGCAAGGACTTCGCGTGCTACCGCTTCCCGGGAACTCAGGGCTCCGCGTCCTTCAACACCGACAACTTCGCGATGTTCAAGCTGAGCGATCCAGCAAAGACCGCGGCACAGATGAAGATGGCCGCGGACGTCATGGACCCCTCGTTCCAGTCGTCGTTCAACGTCATCAAGGGCGCGGCGCCGGCGCGCAATGATGTGTCGGACGCCGCGTTCGACGAGTGCGGAAAGAAGGCGATCAAGGACGCCGCCGAAGCAAGCAAGAACAACACGCTGGTCGGCTCCATCGCGCACGGCCATGCGGTTCCGGCCTCGATGAAGAGTTCCTTCTACGATGTCATCACGCGTCACTTCAACGGCCAGATCGACGACAAGAAGGCCGTCGCGGAACTGCTGTCGGCCGCCAGGAACTGAGCGATCAGATCAACCCTTGACCTTCGGGTGATATCCATCACCCGGCCTGAGGAGCACTGCGATGAAAGCCGGTTACCTACCCAAGTTGCTGTTCAGCCCCAGCGCGTTGCTCGTGCTGGTGTGCGTGTACGGCTACATCATGTTCACGATGTACCTGTCCTTCACCACGTCGACGATGATGCCGTCGTTCGAATGGGCGGGCGCGGCCAACTACACGCGATTGCTCGGACTRGAGAACTGGCAGGTCTCCCTCGTCAACCTGGCGACCTTCGCGAGTCTCTACATCGTGATCGCCATGGCGCTGGGTCTCGGGCTGGCGATCCTGATCGACCAGAAGATCCGCTCCGAGAGCGTCTTCCGGTCCATCTTCCTCTACCCGATGGCACTGTCGTTCATCGTCACCGGCACGGCCTGGAAGTGGTTGCTGGACCCAGGTGTCGGGTTGGAGCGCTCGATCCATCTGCTGGGCTGGGAGAGCTTCTCCTTCACCTGGATCAAGGACAGCGAGATGGCGATCTACTGCGTGGTGATCGCCGCCGTATGGCAGACCAGCGGTTTCGTGATGGCGATGTTCCTCGCGGGACTGCGCGGCGTGGACACGGAGCAGGTCAACGCGGCCAAGGTGGATGGCGCGAAGACCTGGCAGATCTACCTGCGCATCATCCTGCCGCAGCTGGGACCGGTGTTCGTCTCGGCCTTCGTGATCCTCGCGCACATGGCTATCAAGTCCTATGACCTGGTCATCGCGTTGACCAACGGTGGCCCGGGCCGCTCGACGTGGCTCCCGTCGGTGTTCATGTATCAGTACACGTTCACCCGCAACGAGATGGCCGTCGGTGCCGCGAGTTCGGTGCTGATGCTGGTGGCCATCGGTGCGGTGGTGCTCCCTTACCTCTTGAGCGAAATGCGGAAGGTCAAAAATGGCTAATGCAGCTACGCATGCCGCCGTGCATGTACACGGGGCCAGCGGCGTCCAGCCCAGGCTGGACATCGCGCGCATCGTCCTCTACGTCGTGCTGTTCCTCTGCGCCGTGGTCTTCCTGATGCCTGTCTATGTGATGGCGGTGAACTCGTTCAAGCCGCTCGACGAGATCCGAACCGGCAACATGATGTCCTTGCCTGTCGACTGGACGATCGCGCCCTGGCTGAGCGCCTGGAGCACGGCACAGATCGGGGTGCAACCGACCGGTCTGCGGCCCTTCTTCATCAATTCGTTCCTGCTCGTCATTCCCGCGGTGGTGCTGTCCACGCTGATCGGTGCCCTGAACGGCTACATCCTCACGCAGTTCAAGTTCCGCGGAGCGAACCTGATGTTTGCCGCAATGCTGTTCTCGGTCTTTATTCCATTCCAGATCGTGCTGATACCGATGGCGAAGACGCTCGGCTTCCTGGGGCTCGCGGGGACGGTTAAGGGCCTGATCTTCGTGAACACCGTGTACGGCATCGGCTTCACGACCCTTTTCTTCCGCAACTACTATGCGGCATTCCCGTCCGAGCTGATTCGCTCGGCCCGCATGGACGGTGCCGGCTTCTTTGGGGTGATGGGTCGGATCCTTCTGCCCAACAGCACGCCGATCATTGTCGTGACCGTGATATGGCAATTCACCAACATCTGGAACGAGTTCCTGTTCGGTGCGTCGTTCAGCGACTTCAGCTCTTATCCGCTCACGGTGGCATTGAACAACCTGGTGAACAGCAGCACCGGGGTCAAGGAATACAACGTTCACTTCGCCGGCGCGTTCATCGCGGCGATCCCCACGCTGGTCGTGTATCTCGTGTCCGGCAAGTACTTCGTCCGCGGCTTGATGGCCGGCTCGGTCAAGGGCTGAACGCCCACCCTCTTCAGGAGACATCCATGGCATCCCTCGATCTCGTCAACGTGCAGAAGAGCTTCGGCCCCGTTAAGATCCTGCACGACATCTCCATCGGCTTGCTCGACGGCGAGTTCCTCGTGCTCGTCGGCCCCTCCGGCTGCGGCAAGAGTACGCTGATGAACATCATCGCGGGCCTCGAAGAACCGACGAGCGGATCATTGAGCCTCCAAGGCCGCGACATCACGAATGTCGCGCCGGCGGAGCGAAACATTTCGATGGTGTTCCAGTCGTACGCGCTGTACCCGAACATGACCGTTGCGAAGAATATCGAGTTTCCGCTGGAAATGCGGAAGGTAGAGAAATCGGCGCGGGCCGAGCGCGTCAAGTCGGTTTCGAAGCTTCTTCAGATCGAGCATCTGCTCGATCGCAAACCACGCCAGCTCTCCGGCGGCCAGCGACAGCGCGTCGCCATCGGGCGCGCGCTCGCCCGGGAGCCCCAGTTGTACCTTTTCGACGAACCACTCTCGAATCTCGATGCGCAGCTTCGCGTAGACATGCGGACCGAGATCAAGAAACTTCATCAACGACTGAAGGCGACGATCGTCTACGTGACCCACGACCAGATCGAGGCGATGACGCTGGCGACGAGGATTGCCGTGATGAAAGGCGGTGTGCTGCAGCAGCTCGGCACGCCGTACGAGGTCTACAACCGCCCGGCCAATACCTTCGTCGCCAGCTTCATGGGCTCTCCGCGCATGAATCTCGTCAAGGCGCGCATGGCCGTTGCGGACGGTGCCTCGAGCCTGGAGATCCAGTCGGGCCAAAGTCCGCGTGTGAACATTCCGCTGCCGCCACCCGTGAACTTGGYCGCGTTGCAGGCTTACGCTGGCCAGGAAGTCATCGCCGGGATTCGCGCCGAAGCCGTGAGCCTCGCGCGAGACGGCATGGTCGCCGGACCGTTGCAGTGCTTTGTCGATGCCCGGGTGGAAGTCATCGAGCCGACCGGCGCGGATACCCTGGTGGTCCTGAACTTGGGGGGCAGCGAGTTCACCGTGCGCCTGGAGCCCGATGCACCGTTGAAGCCGGAGCAGAACGCGCGCTTCCTCATCGATCTGTCGAAGCTGGTGTGCTTCGACGTCAAGACCGAGATGCTGATTGCGTGACGGCCATGACAGCGCGCGACTACGACGTGGTGATCATCGGCTCCGGGGTCGGCGGCGGGGCCGTTGCCCGGCAATTGGCCGGCACCAGCGCGCGCGTCCTGATCCTGGAGCGTGGCCCTGTGCTGCCGCGCGAACCCGAAAACTGGAGCGCCGAGTCGGTGTTCGTCGACCTGCGCTACCGCAGCACGGAAACGTGGACGAGCGGTGCGCGTCGTTTCAGACCGGGGCAATATTATTTCGTCGGCGGCCATACCAAGTTTTACGGCACCGCCATGTTCCGCTTCCGGGAGCGCGACTTTCTTGCGCACGATCTCGAAGATGGAGTCACACCAGCGTGGCCCATTGGTTATGAGGAGCTGGAGGACTGGTATGGCCAGGCCGAGAATCTGTTCGGAGTGCGTGGACAGGCGGGAATCGACCCGACCGAGGCGCCACGCAGCGCTCCGTACGCGCATGCGCCC